>JAXJQT010000491.1:0-9337 GCA_036311025.1 Spirochaetota bacterium | reverse complement strand
TTGCTTATGTCCGAACAGAATCAAAAACAAATCTGAAATTTTTGAAAAAACAATCGAAAACGGAGTAAGAACGAATATTATGATTCTTAAGATAAATGCTACACCGATACAAACTTTTTCGGGGAAAGTATTTGCAAGAGTTTTCGGTGTGATTTCTCCGAACAAAAGGATTGCGATTGTAGTGATAACAGCGGCTATTCCCGTCCCGGACTCTCCCAGATAATGAATTGTCAATGCTGTAGCGATGGAAGTCATTGTTATATTCACAATGTTGTTTCCGACTAAGATTGAAGTCAACATTTTGTTTGGTTTGTCTAGGATTTTTGCAATATGTTTTGCACCTTTTATTTTTGCATCTACCATATGTCGGACTTTTAGTTTGCTCAAGGATGTAAAAGCCGTCTCGCTTGCCGAAAAGAATGCTGATAAAATCAACAATATTCCCAAGAGGATAAAATTCCACATACTTATTTCACTTTCCAAAAAAATCCTCCTAAAAAAAATCAAACATCTAATCTGACTGAAATTCCGTTATCAGCCATGTAACGTTTTAAATCCATAATGTCGATTTCGCCGAAATGAAATACACTTGCTGCAAGTAAAGCACTGGCGTTTCCTTCTTTTACGGCAGAAACGAAATGTTCTTTCTTTCCGCCTCCGCCGGATGCGATTACCGGGATTTTGATTTGGTCAGTGACACGCTTAAGTGCAGCATTGTCGAATCCGCTTTTTGTTCCGTCTTTGTCCCAGCTTGTAAGCAAAATCTCACCGGCTCCGAGTTGTTCGCATTCTTTACACCAATCTACGACTCGCTTACCGGTGTTGGTACGTCCTCCGTAAATGAAAACCATATCTTCACCGTCTACATTTTTTGAGTCAACAGCAACGACAATGCATTGCGAACCAAAGTTTTTTGCTCCTTCGGTAATCAATTCCGGATGAAGAACTGCTTGTGTATTGATGGAAACTTTGTCTGAACCTGCTTGCAAAATCTTTTCGATATCGGCAACGCTTTTGATTCCGCCGCCTACTGTGAACGGAATGAAAGTTACTTCACTTACTTTTTTGATTGTTTCTATGATAGTCTCTCGTCGGTCACTGCTTGCCGTAATGTCAAGAAAGACTAACTCATCAGCTCCTGACTCCGAGTAACGTTTGGCACATTCTACCGGATCACCGGCATCTCTTAAATTTAAAAAGTTTATCCCTTTTACGACACGTCCGTCATTTACATCAAGACAAGGGATAATTCGTGTTTTCAACATATTTTTTCCTTATTTTATTAACTTAGTTCAGCTACTGCTTGTTTTAAATCTATTCTGCCCTCATAGTATGCTTTGCCGACAATTACACCTTCAAATTCTTCGGCTGCAAGAGCTTTTGCTTTACGAATATCGTCGATACAGCTGACACCTCCGGATAAAATTGCTCGAAGTTTTGTATTGTTGCAGAAGTTTTTTGTCGCTTCGATATTAGGACCGGTTAATTTTCCGTCTACACTGATGTCCGTATAAACGGCTGTTTTGAATCCCAGTTGATAAAGTTTTTGACCTAATTCTACAGGATTTACACCTTCTCCTTCTTTCCAGCCACGTGTTTTTACGACGTTATTTCTTACGTCAATACCGGCTATAAAATGTTTTCCGTAAACAGGGAAAAGCTTTTCAATCATAGGAAATTGTTCTACTAAGATTGTTCCTAGAATCAAGTAGTCGACGCCGCATGAAATTAATTCTTTCATATCGTCTTCGGTACGGATTCCGCCGCCGGTTTCTATTTCCAGTCCGATTTCTTTTTTTATTTTACAAATCATTTCTCGGTTTTTTCGACTGCCGTCAACATTTCCTCTGGCACCGTCAAGGTCTACCAAATGTATTCTTGATACTCCGGCGTCTTTAAATATTTGAGCCTGTTTCAGAGGGTCTTCGTTGTAAACTGTCATTTGGTCAAAGTCACCTTGTACAAGGCGAACACATTTTCCGTCAATAAAATCGATTGCAGGGATAATTTGCATTTTAATTCCTTATAATATTTATTTTTATTTTAAGATTTGTCTAATTCTTCAGAACGCAGACAAGCGGCACGGACAGCTTTTATTACACTGTTGCGAAAACTGTTTTCTTCAAGAGCTGCAACACCGGCGATTGTGGTACCACCGGGAGAAGTGACCGCATGACGCAATTGTTCTACAGATGTGTCGGTTTGCGATGCCATTTTTGCACTGCCCAAGACTGTTTGAATTGCGAGTTTCTCTGCGGTATTTTTTGTCAGACCGCACAGTATCCCGCCTTGAGTCAACGCTTCGATGAACATCATCACAAACGCCGGCCCGGAACCGCTGAGTCCGGTAACGGCATCAAGAGCTGTTTCAGGTAAAACTTCGACTTGTCCGATACTCTCAAAAATTTCTTTTGCGATTTGCAATTCTTCGGTGGTGACGTCGTTGCTTTTTGCCAGCACACTCATTGCTTCACCGACCAATGCCGGCGTATTTGGCATTACGCGAATGATTTTCTTTGCATTCGGGAGAAAATCTTGGATTGTTGAGATTGAGACTCCCGCCATAATGGAAAGTACCAATTGACCGTCCGTGATAAATTGTGCAAGTTTTGACATATCTTTATCTGTAGGGAAACCACGAAAAACTTGTGGTTTTACAGCAAAAATGACAGTATCAAAATTTGCTATTTCTTCATTGATTTCAGATATTGCATTGGCATTTAGTTTGGTACTGATTGTATTTCGAACGCATTCGTTAGGTTCATAAAAATATATTTCGTGTACAAGGTTATTTTTTTGATTCAGTCCTTTTATAATTGCACTGCCCATATTACCGGCACCGATAAAAAGGATTTTGTTTTTTTTCATAAAGTACTCCTTGGGGATTACTGCAGATTCGTTTTTTTTATTAGATTAAAAAAATTGTCGCATTATATCATAAATGGAGCTTTATGTTAATCAGCTGAGTGACATATATTACGAAGAAGATTTCGATTTTAAAAAAAAATTGACAAACCTATTAATTTTTCTCGTTTTATGTCGAAAAGTGTTGTCATTTTCTTGTGTTAAATAAAGTTTATTATGCTGAAAGTCGATTAAAATAGACAATGAGGAAGATTATCCAAACTAAAAGGGAATCTTAAACGTTCATAAAAATCTGGCAGACGGTGTTATAATAATGATTAAAATTAAACGTATTTTGTTAATATCAACGATTTTATTATTTACTTTTCATTGTTATTCTAAAACTTTTTTAAAACATCAGGTCAAAGACGGAGAATCACTTTCGGTAATCGGTGCAAAATATGGTGTATCGATGGAACAAATCAGAGCTGCCAATAATTTAAAGAAGAATGTTCCTTTAATAAAAGGAACGGTTTTGAATATTCCCGTAAAAGAAGATTTGGATATTCATATTGTTGGAGAGGGCGAAAACCTTTTTCGTATCGGATTAAAACACAATATTACCGTGAACAGACTTTGTAAAATTAACGGATTTTCTGAAAACGTAAAGCTTTTTGCCGGGATGAAAATTTTAGTTCCTAAGGCAGAAAATGATACAAAAATTGTTACCGCATCATCAGCAGATACAAAAGCGACGAGCATTTCGGTAAAACAAAAAATAAACGGTGAGAAAGATTTTATTTATCATACAATGCAAAAAGGCGAGACTCTTTATCGTATCGGAAAAACATTCCATGTGCCGGTAGCAGCATTGATGGAAATCAACGGAATAACAGATTCGACATTGTTAAAACCCGGCGTACAAATAAAAATCCCGAAAGCAAAATATGATGTAAAAACAGCATCTATTGAACAGATTTTGCAACGTCATAAAAACGGAAAAAAATATTTAAATTATTCTCTTCCGATGAAAGGCGATGTTGTACCTTATGTGAAGTCTCATTATCGAGGAATTTTGATTTTCAATAAAGAAGATACAGAAGTTCGTTCTATCGACCGCGGAGTAGTCAGTCATATCGAGAATACGGCGTCTTTTGGCTTGATAGTATTTATTCGTCATGCAAACGGTCTGGTGTCTACGTATTCCGGATTCAGCGTAATTTATGTACGAAAAGATCAAGAAGTTTATCCGGGAGACGTCATCGGAAAAAGCGGAGAAATTGCACGCGGACAATCCCCGGGGATTCTTTATTCATTGCAAGAAGGTGACAAGGCATTGGCGTTTGATATGAAAATGAACAAATTTTATAAGTAAACCTTTGCCTTTTTGGTCTATTTTATAGTAAAAGAGCATATTAAAAAAAGTATTTAAGTATTTAAGGATTTACCGATGACCAAAAAAAATATTTTTTTATTATGCTGCTTGTTTTTGCCGTTCTTAAGTTTTTCACAAGATATTCAGTCTGATACGACAAATGATACCGTTGCCGAAAATATAAATAATATTTCCAATGCAAAAGTTCCGTTTCCTATAAGATTCCGAGGTTCTGTTTCGGCTGTTTTTACGTATTTGTTTGATTGTCAAGACGGAGTTAATCATTCCGGACATTTCGCACCTATTTCCTATGAAAAAAACGATTATCGTGAAGCCGGAAAATATCACGGAGATGATGCTGCCGGACGTGTAGTCGGAGGAAATTACGGCGGTGTACAAATGGAACTTTATAATGAGTATGGTTTTTCCGTTCCGGCGTTGAATTTTGATACACCGTTGACAAAAGATAATTTTTTGCAGTTTAAAATAATTTCTCAGCTTTCACCTGTGACACTGAATGCCGGAGCTACGTTGACTTTGGCGGCGGCAGCGTTTTTGCAATTTCAATTTGGTTTCCTTATCGGTGGTGCGTGGGAAGTTCCGGCATTTAACGTTACGGGAACCGGAATAAAAGCTGATGATAACGGTAATTTTGTTGCAATGTCTTTTGATGCTCCTATTTTACAATTTTGGTTTAAGCCGACGTTTCAATTTGATTTGGCTTATGTTCTTCCGCCGGCATATCAAAAATGGACGCACTTTTTTCTATTGGCAAATCCGCAGTTCCAATATCAACACTATTTCGGAGTAGATTATGACCAGCCGTATATTTACAAAGCAGATTACGGAATGCAATTTAATGGCTGGAAACTCACCGGAGATTTTACGACCGGATATCGAATCTTTATTCGTGAAGATAATTCAGGGACGCAGGATAGGTTCTTGAAGGTTACAAATTATACAACAATTTTAACTTTTGCTTTCTATTTACACATAGATCATTTAAATTTATCTCATTATCATGATTCAAAAATGGGAAACGGCGGATGGGGCTCTGATTTTGCTTCAATAAATTTCGGACCGGCATTACGACTGGATTTGCCTTATCATATATGGACGCAATTTTTCTTTTTGTTCAGAAATGATCGAGCATATACCGATGATACATTTGCTTATGCAGATTTCAGAAAGCGTGTCTATGATGATTATTATGTATTTGCGAAATGTATCGGTTTTTTTGTAGGTTGGGATTTTTAAAATTAACAACGGTGTATTATGAAAAGTAAACTGATATTTTCTCCTATTTTTTTAAAGCTAACGGCTTTTATTCTTATTTGTGTGTCTTCACTTCTTTGTATTGAGATAGTTACATCATATTCTATGACGAAAAACAGTTGTTTGGAGCATGTAAAGGAAAAACATGAATTAAACATTTCTAAAATTTCATTTATGCTATCAAAAACTCTTTGGGACTATGACACTGCAAGAATAAAAGATATTTTAGATAAAGAAATATTGATTGAAGATGTTGTTTATATACGATTGAGTGACTATATAGACGAACAAAATCAATTGATTTTGTATGAACAGATAAAAGATAAAAAAGGTCAGATAAAAGTATACGATGAAGTTCAAGATAAAGAATATCTTGAGGCGAGCAAGATGCTTTCTTTGAATGCCGATATTATTTTTAACAAGAAAAAAATCGGAGAATTAAATATCGTAGTCAATGCACAAGCATTTAACAAAGAGTTTCGTGAAAGGTTTGGTGCCGGATGTTTGCATTCTTTAGTGATATTTATTTTGTTACCGATACTTTTATTTCTTGGGTGCAATATATTGTTTCTTGTTCCGCTCAAAGAACTTACGCATGTAGTGAAAAAGTTTTCACGAAATAATCTGGCTGTCAGATTGAGAAATCTTTCTCGAGATGAAATTGGGGTTTTGGGAAAGACTTTTAATGAGATGGCAGATTCAATCGAGTCAAAAAATAAGCAGTTATTGAAGCAGCTGTATTATGACAATCTTACCGGTCTTCCAAACAGAATCCAGCTTCTTGAAGACTTACAAAGTGTGAATAACGGAGTAATTTTTATTATTAATGTCGATAGTTTTCGTGAAATAAATGATTTTTACGGACATGAAGTCGGCGATGAAATCTTAAAAGAAATAGCTTCTCGAATGCAGCAGGTAAAAGCTAATTCTAATATTACAATTTACCGCTTGCAGGCAGATGAATTTGTTTTATTGATGAAACGGGATTCGATGGAAACAAATAAAAATCGTTCGTTTTATTATGAACGCAACAATAGTTTATACAATGAAATTCGCAGTATTATCGGAGCATTTGTATTTCTTGTTATCAATGATAAGGTATTTATTTGCAATGAAAGTGAAATTAATATCAGTGCTACCGTAGGGGCTGCAAAAGTTTGTGACGGAACCGGACATAAGGCTCTTTACAATGCAGATATGGCGTTGAAAAAAGCGAAACAAATGCGAAAACATTATCTTTTGTTTGATGAAACAATGGAAATTGCAAAAGAATACGAGAATAACATCAAATGGACTTTTATTCTGAAAGAAGCTGTTGCCAATGACCAGATTGTTCCGTTTTATCAACCGATTATTAACAATAAAACCGGCAAGATTGAAAAATATGAATGTCTTTGTCGCCTTGTAAACAGTAACAACGACATTATAAGTCCGTATTATTTCCTTGATATTGCCAAGAAAATCCGCTTGTATCCAAATATTACTCGCAGAATATTGATAAAATCATTTGAAAAGTTTGCTGATTTACCGTACGAATTTTCTATAAATGTTTCAGTTTTTGATATCCAAAATGAAGAAACTCGCCATTGTATAAAGTCGATATTGCTAAGCAATCAAGATGTCGCCAAAAGAGCGGTGTTTGAATTGCTGGAATCTGACGGAATAGAAAATTACGATATTATCAAAGCGTTTATAGAAGAAGTCAAATCATTCGGTTGCAAAGTCGCTATTGATGATTTCGGTTCCGGGTATTCTAACTTTGACCATGTGATGTCATTGGATGTTGATGTTTTGAAAATTGATGCATCAATGATAAAAAATCTTGATAAAGAGCTATCTTCGCAAATAATAACCAGAACGATTGTTAATTTTACAAAAGAACTCAATATTAAAACGGTTTCGGAATTTGTTCATACTCCGGAAGTTTTTAAAAAAGTTCAAGAGTTTGGAATTGATTATTCACAAGGATATTTATTCGGTGAACCTGCTCCGGATGTTTGTAAAAATGATAAGGTTTCGCTTATTTTTTAATTTAAAAGCATAATGATTCTAAATTGCCATTATTATTGATTTATGATATATCGTTTGACATTATTTTTTACAAGAAAGGAGACTTCCTATGAAATATTTCAGTACAGGTAAAAATTCGCCTGAAGTTTCTTTTAAAGAAGCTTTATTGCAAGGTTTAGCTCCGGACAAAGGTTTGTATTTGCCGGAAAGTTTTCCAAAAGCAGACAGTGCGATTTTTGAAAAAGATTCATTTCAAGATATGGCATTCGAAATGGCGAAATTATTAGTTGACGGCGAAATCCCGGATGATGATTTACGCAAACTTACAGACGATGCGTTTAATTTCGATGTACCGGTAAAAAAAGTTCATGACAATATTTATGCGTTAGAACTATATCACGGTCCGACAGCTGCATTTAAAGATTTCGGTGCTCGTTTTATGGCTCGTGCAATGAGCTATTTCCTCGGGGACAAAAAATTAACTATTCTTGTTGCTACTTCCGGTGATACGGGAAGTGCCGTAGCAAAAGGTTTCTATGGTTTACCGAATATTGACGTTATTATTCTTTATCCGTCAGGAAAAGTTTCTCCGTTACAGGAAAAACAACTTACTACATTAGGAAAAAATATTACTGCATTGGAAATTGACGGAACATTCGATGAATGTCAGGCTTTGGTAAAAGAAGCATTTATGGATGAAGAAGTAAAAGGTTGGCTTGATTTATCTTCAGCTAATTCTATCAATATCGGTCGTCTGTATCCGCAATCATTCTATTACTGCTGGGCTTATCACCAGGTAAAATCTATCGGAACACCGGTTTTCTGTACACCGTCAGGAAACTTCGGAAATATAACCGGCGGATTGATTGCCAATAAAATGGGCTTACCGGTAAAACATTTTATTGCAGCTACAAATATCAATGATACAGTTCCTGAATATTTAGAAACAGGTGTTTATCGACCTCGTCCGTCTGTGACAACATATTCAAACGCTATGGACGTAGGAAATCCGTCAAATTTCGCAAGAATGCTTGAAATTTACGGAGAACGCGATGAAATGGCAAAAGATATTACCGGATACAGTGTGACTGATGCAGATACCGCTGCGGCAATAAAAGAAGTAAAAGAAAAATATGACTACTTATTAGACCCTCACGGAGCGGTTGGTTATACAGCAGTTAAGCGTCATATCGAAAAAACAGGCGACACAAATACACCTTATGTTTTCTTGGAAACAGCTCATCCTGCAAAATTCAGTGAAGTAATTCATGAGATTCTCGGCGTTAATCCGGAAATCCCGGAAACATTGCAAGAGTATTTGAACAAAGAAAAAGTTTCTATTCCGATGAAACCGGTTTATGAAGAATTAAAAGCTTATTTGAAAACAAGAAAAAATAAATAAGTATACAAACATCGGTGCGGGCAAAACAGCTTGTGCCGATGTTTTTAGAACGAACAAGTTTTTTTATAAAAAAAAAATAAAAAAAAACTTGACGCGGAAAGTAATATAGTGTATATATGCACCATCAAGCATTCCTTTGTAGCTCAGTCGGTAGAGCGGGTGGCTGTTAACCACTAGGTCGGGGGTTCGAGTCCCTCCGGAGGAGCAACGGAAGCCGTCTTAATGACGGCTTTTTTTATTTCTTATTATTATCATTAAATAATATTTTTCCGATATTTCAACAAAACACCTTTGAAGGATTACTAAATGAAAAATCTTTCTCAATCCGAAATCAACATGGTTTTAGAAAAGATAAGAGCTAAATATCAAAAACTTATAGATTTATATAAAAAAAGTCCTGCTATGTTGGAAAACTTCCAGCAACGATATAT
>JAXJQT010000490.1:0-1571 GCA_036311025.1 Spirochaetota bacterium | reverse complement strand
TTTCGGTATTGCACAGATGGGAAAATCTTTCCGTAACGAAATTACTCCGGGAAACTTCACTTTCAGAACAAGAGAGTTTGAACAGATGGAAATGGAATTTTTTATTCCGCCTGAAGAAGATGAAAAATGGTACGAATACTGGAAAGAAACAAGAAAAAATTGGTACTTAATGTATGGTATGCGTGAAGACCACTTAAGATTGCGTGAACATGAAAAGAGCGAACTTGCACATTATGCAAAAGCTTGTGCAGACGTAGAATTCTTGTATCCGTGGGGCTGGGATGAGCTTGAAGGTATCGCAAATCGTACAAACTTCGATTTGAATACTCACCAAGAACATTCAGGTAAAGATTTGACATATTATAACGAACAAACAAAAGAACGTTATTTACCGTATGTTATCGAACCGGCAGCCGGTGCTGACCGTACGACATTGGCTTTCTTGATTGACGCTTATGACGAAGAAGTGAAAGAAAACGGTGAAACACGTGTAGTATTGCACTTTCATCCAAAATTAGCTCCCGTAAAAGTAGCAGTATTCCCATTGATGAAAAAAGACGGATTGGATGAACTTGCTCATAAAATTGAAAACGATTTGCGTGAAAGTTTCACTACATTCTATGACCAATCAGGAGCAATCGGTCGTCGATATGCACGCCAAGATGAAATCGGAACTCCTTTCTGTGTAACGGTAGACTACGATTCTAAAACAGACGGAACTGTTACATTAAGACTTCGTGACAGCATGGAACAAAAACGTGTTAAGATTGAAGACTTAGAAAAAGTTATCCGTGAAGAAATCAAAAACTGGAAACGTGTATAATTTGATTTACTGGAAAAAATTAGCCGACAAGTTTATTCTTGCCGGCTTTTTTATGTTCTATTGTGCAAAGAGACAAATTTTTTAATAATCATAAAAAAAGTGCGAAGAAAAACCTCCGCACTTTTAAGCTAAGAAACTACTCTCCGGTATAATTATAATTTACAGTCGCACTGATTAAATTTCCATTATCATTACCAATACTTATCTGTCCCCATTGTTCTTGCGTACCTTTGTAGTTTACAGTTTTTAAGTTTGTGCAACCCAAGAATGCATCGCCATTGATATCTGTCACGCTGTCAGGAATCACAACGCTTGTTAAGCTACTGCAATCCTCGAACGCATGTTTACCGATAGAAGTTACGTTGTCAGAGAGTGTTACGTTAATATTTACATTTGTTTTCGATTCGGTATTTTCTAACGAAAATACTTCGTTCACATGTTTCATGCTCACCGTATTTGTAAAGAAATCTACATCATCGGCTGTACGTCTTCGAGGTTCGTCCCATGTAAAGCAAACTTCTTTGTCAATCTGTGGAAAAATATCAGTAAAATAATTGTTATTTTGTAGTCAAAATTGACACGTCCTTTGTTTAAAGCAAATAGAGAGATTTTTCTTTCTTATCTACTTAAAATTGGAGGTGCAACTTATGCACAATTTTAAACGTTGGGAAGATTTGACAATCACGGACGACTTCATGTTTTGTAAGGTTATGTCCGACCCGGATATTTGCAAAGAATTGCTGGAAAT
>JAXJQT010000489.1:0-3576 GCA_036311025.1 Spirochaetota bacterium | reverse complement strand
GTCCAAGGAAGGGAGAGGTCATAGGAGAGGGGAACCTTCGGACATCGCAACTTTGAGATGGTTCCCCTCTCCTGAAGATTACCAACTTTGAACCAAAGTTGCATTTCAAGGCGGACTCGTCCGCAGAACCGATTAAACCCAAGTGGTTTATAAAAGCTTTGAACAAAGCTTTACCCCCGTGCCGGCTTGCCCGGCAGAACCGCCCCGCCCCCGCCCCAAAATAAAAAAACGGAAAGCCCGAAGACTTTCCGCTGTTAAAAGAACTTAAAATATTAACCACCTTCATACTTTCCATAACTTCCGGGATAAGTTTTTATATTATCTGAATTCCCCCATTTCTTGTTAGTATCTATTATTTTCCATTGGAAAGATTTTAATATATGCCAACTAACAAAATGACTATATGTCAAGCGAGCAGTTTCTTTTGATTCATACCAGCTTGACGGAAATTCTGTAGTTGCAGAAACACCGCCGGAACTGTCAGACCCTCTTACATAACAACTTTGCCATGTACTCGTAATTAAAGTTTTAAATGCCAATTCTTTCGTTTTATCTCCACCACTTAAACCTGTTTTAGTTACATAAGCAAAGATTTTAAAAATCGCAGCATAATTAATATTTCCTGCATTTAATGTAATCTCCTGTTGTTTATTTGTTGTATAGGAATATGAAGAAGGATCTGAAGGTACTGTATTTTTCTCTCCACTTGTATTATGCGTTTTCATACTTGTTCCATAGTACAATTTTGCACCATACATCTCACTACTGATTTTCACGTTTGTTGTGTGCGGCTGTTCTCCGTTTCCATCTTCACCGCGTCCCGAAATTTTATTGATACGTATCACCGGTGTAGCTGTAGGACCGGTTTCAAATCGAACTTTACTTCCGGATTCTGCAGCACATTTATTTCCGACTGTATCCGTGAATGTACCTGCAGTGAATGTCACTTTGTAGATGATACCTCTTTGCAACTTTGACGGAAGTTGTATCGTTACTTTAGATGTCTCATTATTTGATGTATTATTATCTATCGTTACAAGTCCGCTGTTTACGTCAATCGTAGTTACATTGTATTCTTTATCAGCAAAGTAATTATAAACAGCCTTTTGTGTTGAATTTGAAATATCACTTGCACTTGCATAAGCACCGTGGTCAATATCGTATTTCAACACATATTTCGCATTTGTATCCGGTTCTGTACCGTTGTTATTTACAGTACCGATACATCGCTGAATATACCAACTACTGATAGAAGCTTTGTGTGTGTTGTAGTCGTCTACTTCCATTACCGCAGGATAACTTTTGTAAACACGCTCAATCTTGATACTTCCGCTTCCTTTGCTGACACCTTCGTTAAAATTCAAAATTATTTTCGAATCTGTCGCTCTGTTTTGAAGTATAGTATTCAAAGTTCCGGTCGTTTCACTGCCTGAGTAAGATGTCATAGAGAAACCGTTTATTTCCGGAGCAGTTGTATCTATTTTGATATTCTTTCCGTCAAAGTTCGCAAAATCACTGTTAAAAGTTGTTACGTTATTACCGGCAGTATCGGTTATACTTCCGCTTACAACACTGCTTACCTCAAGTCTGTCAGTATCATGTCCGCTCAATGCAGTATATGTAGCTGTCGCAGCATTGCTGTCTGTTATATTAGCGAATGTTACCTCTGCAGTAGTATTCAAAGTAACTGTTATGTTTCCGGTTACATTTTCAGTAAATTCCGCAACAATGGTGAATATATCACCTTTTTTGTACGAACCGCTGCCGGCTGTAGTACTGATACTCTTGATTGCCGGCGGTGCAGTATCTACTATTATTTCTATCACATTTGCCCATAATGACTTATTTCCCGCAATATCTACCTGATATGCAGTAATAGGATGTCGTCCCTCTGTCGTAGGTGTAGAGAAAGATTGTCCCTTTTGAGAATTTGCACCTCCGTCAACGGAATAATAGAATGTAGCACCGGTTTCACCTGACAATGTCACTGTTTGTGCATCATTATAAATTTTGCCGGCAGAAATTCCGCCCAATGTCGGAGCTACACATACAGTATCAATATCGATATTTTTGCTGTCATGTTTCAAAGTCGTTGCGTCAGCTAATCCGGCACTCAAAGTATTTCCTGCAATATCTTGGATATTATTCGGATAAATATTTGCCGCAATACCCAAATCAGTCTTATCATCACCGCCGGCTACAGTATATGTATAGTAAAGTGTCTTTTTGTCGTCACTTGTACCGGTATAAACAGCCTTTTTATTATTATTTAGTGTTACAGTCGAGTCTCCGCTGATTGTTACGGCTTCACCAAATACTGCTGCAATTTCTACAGTATCACCTGCATTTAGGTAATTCTTTGAATCTGTTATTACCGGTGTTCCTCCGAGGCTATTTACTGTATAGTCAGTCAATTTCGGAGCTTTCGTATCGATAGTTATTACATTACCTGTATTCGGAAGGTTAGTCGCCGTGATAGTTCCGTTTACTTTCCCATCAGAAACTTCATTACAATCTACTCCCTCAAATGAAGAAACTGAAACCCCCGTAGCACTGTCAATAATAGTACCGGCAAAGTTTTTTACAAAAAGAGCATCTACATCATGTCCTGATGCAGTAGTGTAATTTACTGTATAAACACTCTTACCGTCCGGTTTAAATGTAATCGGTTTATCATTACTCAATGTTAATGTAACATCACTGTTACTTTTGATTGCCTTGTAAAATTCCAATGTCAACGGAATCAATACTCCGGCTTTGTATACGCCGCTCGGTTTTGTAGTAGTGATAGATTTCAATCCTATAGGACGCAAATCTACTACTACTGTTTTCATTTGAGATAAACTCGATACATTTCCGGCAATATCTGTTTGTCTTGCCAGTACATTAAAAGTATTAAGCTCGTTATTACCTTCTTTCGGCAAAGTTATTGCACCTGTATATGTCTCGTAATTACCGCCGGCATCCAATGAAAACTCTACCATTGCATTTCCTTCTGTTCCGCCGATTGTCATTCCCACAGATTGTGTAAATGAAGACGCATTCGATTCTCCGCCTATAGATACAGTAGGTGCTACAGGCTCTGCAGTATCAATCACGATATTTTTCTCGTTGTATGTCAATGTCGCTTTACTTAATCCGGCACTCAATGTATTACCGGCATCATCCTGAATATTTGTCGGATAAACATTCTCCAAAATACTCAAAGGACTTGCTGTTCCTGCGACAACTTTGTATTCATAAATCAATGTTTTATCATCAACATTTGATAAATACACAGCATTTTCACCACTGCTCAACGTCAACACAGACGTTCCTACGACACCTACCTTTTCGCTGAAAATTACTTTTATTTTCACCGTATCGCCGGCATTCAAATAATAGTTACCGCTGTCAAAGTGCATTTCGTCACTGATACTTTCTATTGAATAACTGCCTATTGTAGGAGCTTTCGTATCAATAAAGATTTCATTGCCTTTAAAGTTATCAATCAAATTTTTAAAAGAAGCAGAAATCTTATCATCTACATTTGCATTGCTTTCATCCGTAAACGTTCCATCTAGTTTAGTAGCCTTC
>JAXJQT010000488.1:0-1120 GCA_036311025.1 Spirochaetota bacterium | reverse complement strand
ATGGGAAAATTCATTGCTAAAGATTACGGTAAAAAACTCAAAGTTGTAGATATGGCGTTTGACGGTTTGATAGCAGCATTGCAATCAGGTGCAATCGATTTTATCGCTGCCGGAATGACTGCTACGGAAGAACGCCGACAGAATGTTGATTTTTCAGAATCTTATTATGAATCAAATCAGGTTATTATTGTAAGAAAAACTGCAGAATAATCAAAGTAAGAGCATATACAGGAGTGAATATGTGGCAAAGTTTTTATGAAACAATGATTGCTGAAGGGCGATGGCTTTTGATTCCTAAAGGATTGGGAGTGACTCTTTTAATTGCATTTTGTGCGATTATAATAGGTTCGGTTCTCGGCTGTATGTTCGCTCTGTTTAAAATCTCAAGAAAGAAAGTTTTAAATATAATTGCTGATGTTTATGTTACCGTTATTCGCGGTATACCAATGGCTACACAGCTTATGATTTTCTATTTTGTTATTTTCTCTCCTATGGGAATGAGCAATGCCGTGCTGGTCGCGATAATTTCTTTTGGGATTAACTCCGGTGCATACTGTACGGAGATTTTTCGTGCCGGGATTCAAGGTGTAGATCATGGGCAAATGGAAGCCGGGCGTTCTCTCGGACTTTCTTGGTGGCAGACAATGTGTAAAATTATTTTGCCGCAAGCTTTCAGAACTATACTTCCTACGTATACGAGCGAATTTATTATTTTGATAAAAGAAACATCAGTTGCAAGCTTTATTGCGGTAGTAGATTTGCAAAAGGCTTGTGATAACATTCGTAATGCGACATATAACGCATGGATTCCGTTGCTTTCATGTGCGGCGATTTATCTATGCTTGACTCTCGGACTTACTAAGTTATTTTCATTGTTAGAAAAAAGGATGGCAAAAAGTGATAGAAGTAAATAATCTTGTTAAACGATTCGGAAATCATGTTGTCCTTAATAATGTAACTGAAAAAATCAGTAAAGGTGAAAAGGTTGTAATTATCGGGCCGTCAGGTTCCGGAAAAAGTACGTTTTTGCGTTGTCTAAATTTATTAGAAGTACCTACAAGCGGGCATATTCTTTTTGAAGGTACGGATATTACGGATAAAAATACTAATATCGATGTAT
>JAXJQT010000487.1:0-2078 GCA_036311025.1 Spirochaetota bacterium | reverse complement strand
TTGTCCGGCTGTACTTCTATGGAGAATGATTTTGTCAAAACAAATGATTATGTAACCTCAAAGATGTGTAATGCAGACTTTTGGATAAAGAGAATTCCGCAACCGAACAAAGTAATTCTTTCACCGCAAAAGATAGAAAAGTTAAATAATGCAATCCTTGATACACCGGAAACTTATGTGACAGATTTAGCAAAACGTCCGGAAACTATTAATTTCAGTAAAAGTATTTCGAGAATGCAAGAATATTTCAGTTTTCTGGATCAAACTGATGATTTATCTGATGTTACGAATGATTTCAATGAAGCCACGACAGATACCGCAGAAGAAAATAAGATGCCTGTATTATTTAAAAATGATAACTTTGTCGATAAGGATTTTTTCATTAGACTGCGTGAAAATATATGTAATACAGATTTAACGGGTGATATAAATATCAATTACGGTATTTGTGTGAATCGCACGAGTATGAAAGCCTGGCCTGTAGAAGAAATAATTACAGATACACCGGATGACCCGGAATTTGATGTTTTTACGAGCAGTGTTGTCGATGTAAACGAACCGGTTCTTGTTTATTATCCGTCTGTGGATAAAAATTTCTTATATGTTCGTGCTTATGATTGCAGCGGCTGGGTAAAATCCTGCGATATTGCAATATGTAAAGACAAGGAAGAATGGCTTGAGGCTCAAAATATGAAAGATTTTATCATTGTTACCGGAGAGAAAATCTTTTTAGAAACAAGCGATGTGTCTGCGAATATGTCAAAAAAAATGCTGACAATGGGTACGAAGCTGCCTCTTATAAATCCGGAAGATATTCCTGAGACTATTAATTTTCGTTCTACAGCTTATAATTATATAGTTCGTCTGCCAATACGAATGCCGGACGGAAGTTTTGCGACTTTACCTACACAAATTTCATTCAACAGAGACGTACACGTCGGCTATTTGCCGTGTACAAGGGCAAATATAATAAATCAAGCTTTTAAAATGCTGGGAAATCGCTACGGCTGGGGCGGAATGCTCGACGCGGTTGACTGCTCTTTAATGGTTCAAGATATATATAAATGTTTCGGCGTGAATATGCCTCGTAATACAAGCTGGCAAGCAAAAATACCGGCAAAGGTCATAACAGATATAAATAAAATGCCTGCATGGCGTAAAAAAATAATTTTCAATTCAATGCAAGCCGGTGATATTCTGCAACTTCCGGGTCATACAATGTTTTATTTGGGAAAAGTCGGAAAACGTTATTACACCATAGATGCCGTATCTCATATTTGTGATAACAATAATATTCCGATGATGATTCGCGGTGTTGCTATTAACACCTTGGATACAAAGCGTTCCAACGGAACAAGATGGTTCGATTCGATATCAAAAGTTATTTTCCCGAATAAAAAACGATAAGTTACGAGATTTGGCTTATTTTACGACAGACACTTATTTTGTTTTATTCTAAAGTAGAATCGGGGTCTGTCGTCTATTCCGTTGGGTAATACTCTCTTTCCGTGACAGCTTCCCACACCTCGTAAAAAGGATAATCCGCCGCACGTTTACCAAGCCCGGCTCTGATGACATTTTGCTCGATATACATAAAAACACGTACCAAGTCCATCAAGTCTTCAATGATTCTGCTGAAAAATCTGTCCTTCCATGCACTGCCTTCCGAGTCGAATGTTCTGTTTATCCATTGTGTGAAGCGTTGTTTGATATACTTCATGATTTCTGACAGATTTTCATCTTCGCCGGGCTGAATCTCCATGTGAAAGTGTGTGTCGAGGATACAGATATTTTTGATTTTCATTTTGAACTTCTTCGCTGCGGCGTGAACTAATGCCAACAGATATTTTTTAATTCTGTCACACATGATGACCTGCACGATTTTGTGGAATTTGTTACTTACGCTCGGTATTTAACTACGTTAAATACTTCATTCGCATATTTCATATGCTCATCGTTACTTACGTGATAATACGCATTCTTTTTTAATTGTCGTGGTTTTCGCATTTTTATGCCTCCACTACTATATAATTTAAATCACGTGCGTTTTTATTGCAGGATTGATTATTTTTTTACAT
>JAXJQT010000486.1:0-3582 GCA_036311025.1 Spirochaetota bacterium | reverse complement strand
CATATCGCACTTTGTAGCCTGAATATCTCAAATATCTATAAATAACATCGAATGCTGTATAACTTCGTGCATGACCTAAGTGTGAATTCCCGTAAACCGTAGGACCGCAAACATACATTCCGACGTAAGGCGGATTTTGCGGAATAAAATCTTCTTTTTCACGTTTTAATGTATTATAAATTTTCAGTCCCATATAAATAACTCCATTGTTTTCTTAAAAATAATCTGGGTATACTATAAAATAAATCGCAAAATGTAAAGCTTTCAACGCATCACATCTGCCTTGAGATTGATATTTGTAAATACAAATGTCGTCGTTATTTTAAAATATAACAATGTTCTTTCCTTATATATAGATTGTGTTAAAATTATACATGTATTGTTTTCTAAAAAATCTCATTTGCGAAAAAGGTAAAGGAGGTACGATATGATTAGTCTTGATGCAATTTCTACTTGCCGCTTGCATTCATTGCAAGACCAATGGGGAGTCGGGGTTCTCTCAGAAGTCATTGAAGAACAACAATTACAAGCTGAGGAATCTATTTCTCAAAGCGGAGTCGGAGAAAGCCTCGATGTCTATGCGTAAGGCTTTCTTCTGTGAGCAAAAGAAGCTATCTGCGATTGCGGCGGATAGCTTTTTTTATTATTTATAACCTATGCAAAAAATATTAAAAAAAATCGGCACAGTGGCGTTATTTGACACACTAAGTATGATAAAGTAAAGCAAACAGACTTAATAACAAGGAAAACTTGATGAAAAAAATACGCATGATTCATACTTCAGACTGGCATTTGGGAAACACAATGAACGAACGCAGTCGTGATGAAGAAAACTTGGCATTTTTGCAATGGTTACATTCAAAAATTGTTGAGCGAGATATAAATGTTTTGGTGATTGCAGGAGATATTTTTGATACAAAAATGCCTTCGAGCACGGCACAGGCAATGTATTACAGTTTTCTTGCAGGGCTTCGTAATACGAACTGTCGCAATATCATCGTAATCGGGGGAAATCATGACAACGCATCTTTGCTTGATGCACCTAAATATTTACTGGAAGCATTTAATATCAGCGTAATAGGAAGCATAAAAGGACGAACAAACGACGACTTAGTCATAAAATTAAAAGACGAAAATCAAGAAGTCTTTGCGTTGGTATGTGCCGTGCCGTTTATACGTGAAAGCGATTTGTCACAGATTCATTCAGGCTTGCGACAATCTGAAGTGATACAAAAACTGGAGATTGCTCACCGTGATATTTATGCACAAACGGCGACCAAAGCATTAGAAATCAAAAACGAATTAGGTGCAAATATTCCGATTATAGCGACCGGACATCTCTACTCTGCCGGCAGTATTCGCAGCGGCAACGGTGAAGACGGAGTACGTGAAATAGTCGGTACATTGGACGGATTTTCATCTTCGATTTTTCCCGAAAGTTTCGATTATATCGCATTGGGACATATACACCGCTGTCAAAAAGTCGCCGGACAAGAACACATTCGTTATTGCGGGTCGCCGTTCGTAATGGGATTTGACGAAACACAAATAGAGCATTGCATTTTGGAAGTTACATTTGATGATGAATGTACGCCGCAAATATCAAAACATGAAGTCCCGGAGCATACAAAATATATTCGTTTAGAAGATACACTCGAGGGAATCCGAGAAAAGTTGCGAAAGTTAAAAGAAGAAAAATGCAAAGCATTGGTTGACGTGCATATAATAGATGCAGAATATGCAATGGACTTTCGAAAAGAACTTGCCGGCGTAATCGGCGGTGCAAATTTTGACGTGGTTCGTTTCAGGATAAAAAGCAGCGAATATGAAAATCAGTTAGTCGGCAGCGAGGCTGTTCGTGATTTGTCGGAATTCTCGGAAAAAGACATTTTCAAGGCATACATTGAAAGCTCCGATCACCAAGAAAATGAAGAAGAGCTCATGCCGTTGTTTTTACAACTTGCAAATGAGGTAACGTTGGAACTTGAAAAAACGGAGGAAATCAAATGAGAATCAAAGAGCTGGAATTTGAAAATATAAACTCACTTTCGGGACATTGGAAAATCGATTTTACCGATAAAATTTTTGATGACTTTGGGCGACTTTTTACGATTCAGGACCTACCGGTGCCGGGAAAACTACGATTCTCGATGCGATTTGTCTTGCGTTGTATGCCAGAACTCCGAGACAGGAGACTGTGAATAAAAAAGGTAACGAAGTCATGACATGGGGCGAAACTTCGTGCTATTCCAAAGTAACATTTGAAAGTAACGGCAAAACTTACGTGTGCGGTTGGGAACAGTCGTATACCAGAAACAAAACGCTTAATGATTACAAAAGAAGTTTGTTTCTTATAGAAGACGACGGAACGCAAAAAAATCTCGGCGGTACAAAGAAAGATTTGTACAATCAAATAGTAAAAATTATCGGGCTGGATTTTGAGCAATTTACACAAGCGGTTTTGCTGCCTCAGGGAGATTTTGCACGCTTTCTTTCATGTGAAACAAAAGAACGAACGGAAATTTTGGAAAAATTGTCCGGCGGTGAAAAATACAGAATGATTGCACAAAAAGCCCATGAGCATTATCGCGAAGAAGAAACAAAACTAAGAAAATTACAAGATGAGCTTGGTGATATAGAACAAAAATGTTTAAGCGATGAGCAAATTGAGCAAATAAAAAATGAACTTTCTGATAAAAATGCGGATTTAGAAAAAATTAAACAGACGCAAAATAAAATTATAGAGCAAAAACAATGGCGTAAAAATCTCGAAAAAATCGGTAATGATTATGAGAACGCACAAACTGAGTTTGAAAATGCAAAAGAAGCAAATGAAAATTTTAAAGAACAACGTGAAATGTTAAATCTGGCACGGACAGTCACAAAGTTGTTGCCGCAATTTTCCATTCTTAAAAAAAGTCGTGAAGCCAAAATTGCAAAAGAACGCGAAAATGAAATGTCGACACGGCAACTTGAGGAACTGAAAAAAAACGAAACCTCCCTGCGAGATGCAAAAAATCAAGCTGTAGATTTTTATAATGCGACGGAACAAGAAAGAAATGAAGCTTTACCGATTTGGGATGAAGTTTTGAAACTCGACGAACAGGTAGTCAATTCTAAAAAACGTTACAATGAAGCCGTCGCAGAGGAACAAAAGTTAAACAAACAATTGCAAAATGCTCGACTGCAAATTAACGGCGTTAGTCAAAATATCGCAACTTTACGCAATGATGAAGTAAAAGAAAGCGAATATCTGGAAAAATCTGCGGCAGACGAGCGACTTGTGGAAGCATTGGAAGCGTGGCAAGAACGAGCAAAACATTTTGCCGGTCAAAAAATCGAGATTGACACATTACAACAAAATATCGACAAGTACGAAAATGAGCTGTCCGTATTGAGAGCGGAAAAAGAAAAGGCTATAGAAACTGAAAGTAAGCAACGTAACTATCAAAAAAATAATATTGCCGACGGCGGTTTGTCTGCGATTTTTTCCGCATTACAAGTGGAAACAGAAAATATTCGTATTGATTTGAAAAAAATCGTGAAATTGCAAAGTGAACTGAATGAAACACAAACGCAACT
>JAXJQT010000485.1:0-2263 GCA_036311025.1 Spirochaetota bacterium | reverse complement strand
CTTTTAACAGCCTTAGAAGGTGTTGTTTTGGCAGATTCAAAAACTGTTAGAACTGCAGAGTTTAAAGGTGTTAAAAGTGAAGGTTTTTTTGTAAGCTGGGAACTTATTGGTTTCTCTTTTAAATCTCCTGATCCTATTTATATTGAAAAGGCAATCGAAAATGGTTCGCTTTATGATGAAATATTACCTTTTAATGATACATTAATTGATGTTGAATTAACAGCAAATCGTGGCGATTGTCTCGGAATGAAAGGAATTGCTACTGATATAAAAGCTCGTTTTGACGCAGATTTAATTCCTTTTGATTACAATTATCAACAAATAGAAACGAAAGTCGAAGATGAAATAGAAGTTGATATACAAACAGAAGATTGTTTTAGATATTGCGGTGCTGTGATAAAGAATGTAAAGATTGCACCGTCTCCGATGTGGATGCAATTACGTCTTGTAAAGGCAGGAATTCGTCCAATTAATAATATTGTTGATATTACTAACTATATCTTATACGAGATGAATCAACCTTTACATGCTTTTGACTATGATAAATTAGCAAGTGTAAACGGAAAAAAGAAAATCATAGTTCGTAATGCAAATGAAAGTGAAAAACTAACTACTCTTGACGGAATAGAAAGAGAGTTGGTTGCTTCCGATATTGTTATTGCAGATTCAAACTGCGGTCAATGTCTTGGCGGAGTTATGGGTGGAGAAAACAGTGAAGTTACTGATAATACAGTGAATGTTTTCTTAGAATCAGCATTTTTCCGCCCTGTAAATATTCGTAAAACATCCAGAAGATTAGGACTACGTTCCGAGGCTTCGTATCGTTATGAACGTGAAATTGATAGAAAAAATGTTGATATGGCGTTGAAGCGTGCATTGTATTATTTTGACATGTTAAATGTAGGGGAGATTTCATCAGGAATTATTGATGTTTATCCTCAAAAATATGAAGACAAAGTAATTGCAACAAGTGCTACATGGATTAACGGAAAATTAGGAACAGATTTATCTGCAGTAAAGATAAAAAATATTTTAGAAAAACTTTTATTTAAAGTAGATATAAAAGAGGATGAGTTAAATATTACTGTTCCGTCAGCAAGAAACGATGTTTTAATAAAAGAAGATATTGCAGAAGAAGTCGCAAGAATTTACGGATATAATAAAATTACTCCAACATATTATCCTTCGAAGAGTGCCGGTGTACGTACAGAAGAACAGAAAAATGTGAGAAAACTTCATTCAATAATGGTAAATTGCGGACTTTCTGAAATAAAAAACTTTAGTTTTATCGGGAAGTCATTATTTGATAAAATGCTTCTTCCTGAAGATCATTATTTTAGAAAAGCGGTGATGTTAGAAGTTCCTTTGACTGAAGATTGGGCCGGGATGAGAAATAGTTTAATTCCGGGGATAATCAGAACGATAGCTTTTAATGTTACTCGTCAAAATAAAAATCTATCATTATTTGAAATTGGAAATATTAGTATTCCATCGGATGAGTTGCTTCCTTATGAATATAGATATGCCGGAATTGCTTTGGCCGGTAATAAATTTGATAAATCTTTTTGTCAAGAAGCGGTTAAATATGACTTTTACGATTTAAAAGGTTGTTTTGATAATATTTTTGAGCAATTTAATGTTGAGGTTTCTTATAAACCGATAGATGAATGTTTTTTTCAGCCCTATCAACAAGCAGAAATTATTTTGAATGATAAAAGAGTCGGAATATTAGGAAAACTTCATCCTGAAATTGCTAATAAATTTGATATTGATGTTGATACATTTATCGGAGAGCTTGATACATCTATTCTTTTTACAGCTTTAACAGAAAATATTGTTTTTAAAGAAGTTCCTAAATTCCCTTCTTCAGAGAGAGATATTGCTGTTGTAATAAAGGATGATATTTTAATTGACTCAGTATTTTCAGCAATTAAAGAATTGAATCTTCCACTTCTGCAAAGTGTGAAAATCTTTGATATTTACAAAGGTGATAAAATAGAAAAAGATAAGTATTCGGTAGCTATTAAACTTTTATTTAATAAAGTGACGTCAACCTTGAAAGATTCAGAGATTGATGAGGCAACTAATAAGATTCTTGAAGTTCTTGGTACAAAATTAGGTGCAGTTTTGAGGTAGTATGCTGGAACAAGTATTTTTTATTTCAATGGAAGGAAGAAGTGATTTCTTTATTGAAAATTTTCAGGTAAGGGAAGATGTTCCTTTACCTGTATTAGCTTCTTCAGAAACTTTATCAAAAGAAGAT
>JAXJQT010000484.1:0-4395 GCA_036311025.1 Spirochaetota bacterium | reverse complement strand
CAACATACTCACATCCACCGTAATATCTTTTACCCGGATAGCCTTCTGCATATTTATTTGTCAACACACTTCCCTGTGCTATCAAAACATTCTTACTTACAATGTTTTCACTTGCAATCATTTCCAATTGAAACTTTTCACGTCCCAACTCATTTTCCATTGCAACAAATAAATCCGGATCGAATGCTTTCAAATTATCCATTTAACGTCCCCTTCAAGCAATTAAAAAAATTAGTCATTATTTATAAAAAAAGTTGATTCGTAAGTCAATCTTTTATCCCGTTTTACCGTTGCATGTATATTAAATGTAATAAAAGATAATCATGCATTCAACTCTAATGCTATTGTCAATTCATTTTTCAAGATTTCCACTTCAAAAGGAGAATTGCCGGACAGCTCACCGTCTTGCATAAGTGCCATATCCGGCTTAGTCTCTACCTTTATATAGTCTGTTTGAAAATATTCACAACCTCGACAATAAATATGCTTCCCGCTAAAAAGTTTTAAGAAACCAATAAAAAACTCAAGCAGAGAAATATCATGAAGAATTACGACATCAAACAGCCCGTCATTTATCAATGCATTCGGAGCCATCTTAAATGCAGCACCTGTTTTGCAGTTATTATTAAAAGAAATCAACACCGATTTTGAACTTTGAAAAATCACCTTCGAATCTCTGTCCAAAAATCGAACTTCATAATTTTTTAGTTTTCTTAATAACTTTATCACAGCCACTATATAACTGAATGCTCCGATTTTCTTTCCGCTTTCCGCAGCAGATTTTGTCACATCGGTAATAAAACCGCCGCCGAGCAGATTCACACAATAAAAAATATCTTTTCCCGCAGCAACTTTTAAAACATCTGTACATGAAGTACTTTTTGATTTTTCTATCAACCTAATTGCATCTTTTGCAGACTTTATATTTACATCGTCAGCAAACGTATTACCGCTGCCCATAGCCAAAGGTAAAAAAGGAACACGTAAATCTTTCGGGAGTTTCATCAAGGCATTGCACACAGAAGACACCAGCCCGTCACCGCCAGCGACTAATATCACATCGACTTCTTTATTTGATAAACAGCGAAAAATAAAAGAATGCGTATCTTCCACTGATTGCGTTTCAAAAAACAAAGGAGTCTCTTTTGAGATTTTACTAATCAAAGAAGCTAAACGACCGGATTTTTTTATTTTCCTTTTTTTGCCTGTTGCCGGCGTATAAACAAGCATTGCTCTTGTGAAAATCATTTTTTTATTCCTTTTCTGATTAATTTCAATTAGATATAGCATATAAAGTAAATAATTAAAACATGCTCTTTTGTTTAAAAAGTTACAAAAGTAGACAAGCATAAGTCCTTATGTTATTAAACATCTGACACACATAAGATAATAAGGATAAAAAATAATGAATGACAAAAATGGATTTGCAATTTGCCAAAACGGTTTCGAAGCCTTGACCAGAGATGAACTGACTGACTTACGCAGAGTAAAAACTCTCGGTCACACTGTAGGCTGTGTTAATTACACAGGGAAATTAGCAAATTGCGTTTTCCCTCATTTTTATGCAAATGAAAGTGAAACATTAGAAGACCAAGGAGTAAAAAGTCTTGCAAAACGATTGTTTGACTATTTCATTAATACTACTAAAGACATAAAGTTTGAATCATCCTGGTACGCCGTATTTATGGATTCACGCAATGAACCCGGATTATCACGCAGAATGAAATCTATAAAAGAAGCATTTTTTGAAATATTAAAAAAACGAATGTCACGAGTCTCAAAATTGATGCTTGATGATGTTCCGAAAAAACCGGGAGATTACGTAGGACTTTTGGTATATGTGACAGATTTCAACAAACTCAACGCAGCTGTTTCATTCCATTACAACGGACAATGCAGAATGGCAGATGACCCGCTTGCCCCGTCACGCTCATATTTAAAAGTAGAAGAAGGATACAGAGTATTGGGACATTCTCCGTTACAAAATGATTTGGTGGTAGACTTGGGAGCTGCTCCGGGAGGTTGGAGTTTCAGTGCTGCCAAACGAGGAGCAACAGTATTTGCAATAGATAACGGCCCGTTAAAAAAAGGTGCATTGCAATGGGACACTATAATCCATAAAAAAGCAGACGCGTTTAAGTTTGTGCCGGACACAAGAATGGACTGGCTGTTTTGTGATCTGGTAGAAGAACCTCATCATGTTATGCAAATGATTTCGCAATGGTTTGCAAATCGCCGTTGTCGCAGTTTCGTTATCAATTTTAAGTTCGGTCATGTAAACCCTATCAAGTTGATTGCAGAACTGGAAAGCTCCACCGGAATGCTTATGCCCCATACTGACAATGCGAAAGTTGTACATCTTTATCACGACAGAGACGAAGTAACACTCGTAGGAACATTAAAAAATTAAAAGGAAATAAATATGGATGCAATCATTGCCGGCGTAGATGAAGCCGGACGTGGACCTTTAGCCGGCCCGGTATGTGCCGCAGCCGTAATTCTGCATAACGTAAAAATAGAAGGGCTGAATGACTCAAAAAAACTCACAGAGCGAAAAAGAGAATTGCTTTTCGAACAAATAATCAAAAATGCAACAGCATACGCAATTGCGTGGGCAACACCGGAAGAAATCGACCGCATAAATATTTTACAGGCTACATTTTTGGCAATGCAGCGTGCAGTAGAACAATTGCAAATAGAACCTACATTTATCCAAGTAGACGGAAACCGCTATCCACCGACACTACGACTGCCCGGCGAAGCAATCGTAAAAGGTGACAGCAAAGTAGAAGAAATAATGGCAGCGTCAATATTGGCAAAAGTAAGCCGTGACCGCTATATGCTTAAAATGGCAGAAATATATCCGCAATACAATTTCACAAAACACAAAGGCTACCCTACCGCAGAACATCGCGAAGCTATCAAACAATTCGGACCAAGTCCCATCCATCGTAAAACATTCGGCGGAGTAAAAGAGTTTTTGTGAGACACTGTTTCACGTGAAACATTTTCAACACATGCGTTTAAAGCTAATCATAATGATTTAAAAGAAAAGGAGACAGTAAACTTTCCAAATCGAAAGTTTTTGCCTCCTTTTTATTTTCTAATTATTTAACTGTATTTTATTTGGTGAGTACGTAGAAACTGTTTTCGTAATAAAACATCAAGTGTGAATACATTATTACGTACATGTTGTGCACTCACCGTTACATTGTTCGGTATTTCCTGCGGAAATACTTCATTCGTACACTTCGTGTACTCATCGCTACATTCTTTCGGTATTTACTTACGTAAATACTTCGTTCGTGCATAAAATGCACTCACCGTTACATCTTTTCTATTTCCTCAGGCGAGAGCCCTGTACCATTTGCTACTTGCTCTATAGAAAGTCCCATTGCAAGAAACTTTTTCGCAGTTTCAATAGCCTTTTGTTGTGCACCTTGCGACAGTCCGATAGAAATGCCGCGTTCTTCCCCGACTTTTTCGCCGGCGATAAAGCCGGAATCATAAGTATCTTTCTTTAACATTTCTAATGTCATATATTCAGCCCTCCATTCCTCGTTGCCTTGAACTCGTCTTAATTCATTACTAATTTTATTCGTCAGCGATGTCTCACTTTTGCCTGTCGAAATAAATTCTAGTAGTTTTCGAACATTCTCGTCACCGACTTTCTTAAAAGCATTGACATTGTAGGCAATTTTTCTGCATTTGTCAGCAAGTTTTAAATCCGGCAACTCCTCGCAGGTATTACAAAAAGTGTATCTCGGTAAACCTTTGCGAAACGGGTCGAACGTACAAAAGAAAATAATATTCGACTCTTTCAACTCTGTAAAATCAGCCCCTTTATCCAATAACTCAGCGTCAATCATTGACTGATAATACCGCATTCTGCAGTCAAGATTTTTATTGTCGGTCGTTTGCATCTCCAGATCAAAAACTCTGTCGCTGTCGGCAACATACACATCTAACCGAACAGCTCGCTTATCAATTTCAAGTTTTAACTCTTTTTCCAGCGACTTATATTTGAGTTTGCCGACTTTAATATGCAGAAGTGTCTCAATAACTTCCCGGCAAATCTCTTCATTCTGCAAAACCTTGCAAAATGCAAAATTGTTCGTAAAACTAATATTTTCGTATTTTTCAGAAAACTCCATTTCTTCTTCCTCTTTATATAAAATTAGGAAGCAATATTTTTTATAACTACTTCCATATACTATAAACAAGTTTTTTTTCAAAATATTGCATATTTGCCGAAAAAAGTTGAAGTTTTTTTGTGAAACACCATTTAAACGACGTTTGAGATGATAAAAATCGAGGTTGTTTTACTTTTCAAAACGGGAGAAATAGGAGTAAAAAGTGAGAATGAACCACCGCAAGGAGTATGTTTTTTCTCTT
>JAXJQT010000483.1:0-8554 GCA_036311025.1 Spirochaetota bacterium | reverse complement strand
GTGATAAAAGAGTTGTTGCCGCAAGTAAACAATGAAGCAGACGGCAATACATATACTGAAAACGGCAAAAAAATACACGGAAGTACATTAAAAGCGATAAAATCCAGAATTTCTTTGATGATTGAGGAATGTCAAAAAGAAATTACTGATATTAATCATGAACCTTTTATTTATTTTTCAGATAAATATAATGAAAAATTATCATCTTGTGATGATATCGGAGAAACTCAGACGTGTTCTTTGCAAAAAGAAATTGCTCTTTTTTTAGATAACTTCAAACAGCTCGGTAAAGTTTTGAAAATTAACACGGCGGTTCAACTTGTCAAAGATTTTCGCAAATCCAAAGCAGAAAGTACAACTATAGATTTTGATGACATGCTGGTTTTGGTTTATGAGGCGTTGCAAAATAAAGATAATAACGGCGAAAATCTTTTTTGTCGTGAATTGCAACATAAATTCCGCTATGCATTGCTTGATGAATTTCAAGATACAGACCAAGTTCAATGGGGAATATTTAAGACAATCTTTTTGGATAAAACTTCGCCCGACAACAAAATCTACCTTATCGGTGACCCGAAGCAGGCGATTTATTCATTTAGAAATGCAGATATCAATACTTACAATCAGGCAAAAAATGAAGTTCTTGCTGCCGGCGGAAATCTATACAACTTGGGAAAAAATTATCGTTCGGTAAAAAGTCTGGTTGATGGTTTTAACGATTTGTTCAGTACTGCTTTTTTCGGTAAAGACGGTGAAATTACATATACAAATGTAGATGCACAGTCGGAAGATGAACAAAAAATTTCCATTGTTCAACGTGAAGAAAATAGGATTTGTTACCTTACGTCCGAAGCAAAATCTGATGAAAGCTTCAAATCACAGATGAACAACTTTATTCCGGCAGAAATACTGCGATTGGAAAACGAGATAGAGATAAAAGAAAAAAATACGACTCGCCGGCTTAATCTGGGCGACATTTGTATACTGACAAGAACAAATGAAGATGCTCGCGAAATAAAAAAAGTACTGAAGAACGCGGGGATTCCCTCTGAAATTTATAAGGAAACCGGAGTCTTTCGCAGTACCGCTGCATTAAATATACAATGTATTTTAGATGCGTTGATGTTTCCCGGTGATGAAAGTCGTTTGAAAAAAGCACTGCTTACGGAATTCTATGACTATACACCGGCAGAACTTGAAAACTTAACGTCGGAACAACTGTGGGAAAAAGCGAATCTTTCGTCATTACAAAAAATTGCACAACGAATGGATTGGTCGTCTTTTTTCTCGGAACTTTTCCTTTGTACCGATATTTTTACCAAACTGTTGGCAAAAGATTCTACCGCACATAAAAATTCGGCGTCTCGTAAAATCACGGACTATCGACATATTGCAGAAGTTTTGCAAGAGAATGCGTATCGTGAAAAACTGAATCTTGAAGGAATGCAAAAATATCTTGATTCTTTGCGTTTTATTTCGGATATGGACTTTTTCCGCAAGTCAGGCTCGCAACCGACAGTACAAATTATGACTATTCATGCAAGTAAGGGGCTGGAATTCCCGGTTGTATTCGTAGCAACTTGTAAATTAAAAGAGAGTGTCAAAGCCCAAGCGTATTATTCTTATCATCAAGATAACAAGCTTATAATCGATACAGTTTTGGATAAAAACAGTGATGCTTTTGAACTTTATAAGGAAGAAAATGCAAATGAGCATAACAGATTGCTTTATGTTGCCATCACACGTGCGTCGTGTAAACTGTACTTGCCGACAAATTATGACGCATTGCAAATCCCGGCAGATGCACAACAAATAAATATCAGCGAACTTCCGCCTGCCTTTACAAAACGAGCAAAAGCACAAGACATACAGGAAAAGTTATCTGAAGAATTCATGAATATAAATCCGGAAGAAATGCAAAGATATTTTCGTTTAGAATCATTTTCTTCGTTGTCAGCAAAGAATGAACATATAGAACAACTGGAGTCATTATTTGCCATTGACAGTGATGACTTCAAAGAAGAAGATGAGGTAGAAAAACAAGCTGACGGTGTTCACACAATACTTCCGGGCGGTACACAAACCGGAAATATGATGCACAAAATTTTTGAGCTTCTTGATTTTACAAAAATTGCAGATAAAGACGGTTGTCAAAAAGAACAAATTATAACTTCACTGGTTTGCGGAGAAACTGAAGAAAGTAAAATTATTTACAACAATATCGCTTTTTATTATCCGAATCTTATGCCGTCAGAAATTGCAATTTATGCAAATGAAGCAGCAAATATTATTTACAACGCTTTAAATACGCCGCTTTCAACGTCGGATGCCGGCAGTTTTTGCCTTTGTGAAATTGCAAAATCCGACAGAATCAGTGAGATGAACTTTTATATGAGCGTGCCTGATAATGACAGCTTACAAATGACCGGCTCACTTGATTTGGTTTTCCGTCATAATGGCAAATATTACTTTTTGGATTGGAAAACTAACTCGCTGGAAAATTATGCAAAAACTGCGGACTATACGAATGAACATTATGCAATGCAATACAAAATTTATTTACAGGCATTAAAAAGATTTCTTTCTGCCAGATTGAAAGATAAGTTCAACTTTGAGAGGGATTTCGGCGGAATATTCTACCTTTATGTGCGTGGCGTAACACCGGAAAATCCTAAGCTTGGTGTATGGTTTTGTAAACCGTAGTTTTTTTTGAATATAAAATAAATAAAATTGCTTTTCATAGAATATTAAAATGTGATAAAAAAAAGCAGGAGTTTTTAAAATGGAGTTACCTAATAAAAGACCAGATGATATGGCCAGAATCACAACTGCTGAGCTGGCAAACAAATTTATTGATGAACAAGTTGCCCTTGTTCGAGAACAGGTTAAAGATAAGAAAGTTTTACTCGCACTTTCAGGCGGTGTAGACAGTTCCGTTGTAGCGGCATTATTGATTAAAGCTATCGGCAAACAACTTGTTTGTGTCCATGTTAATCACGGATTAATGCGTAAAGGTGAGAGTGAGCAAGTTGTAGAAGTTTTTAAAAACCAACTTGATGCAAACTTGATTTATATTGACGCAACAGACCGTTTTTTGGATTTGCTCAAAGATGTAGCCGAACCGGAAAAGAAACGTAAGATTATAGGCGGAGAATTCATCAAAGTATTTGATGAAGAAGCTCGTAAATTGGAAGGAATCTCTTTCTTGGCTCAAGGAACGATTTATCCGGATATTATCGAAAGTGACGGTGTAAAAGCTCATCATAATGTAGGCGGATTGCCGGAAGATATGCAGTTTGAACTTGTAGAACCGGTTCGCTTGCTTTACAAAGATGAAGTTCGTGTAGTCGGAGAAGCTTTGGGATTGCCGCACGCAATGGTTTATCGTCAACCGTTCCCGGGACCGGGACTCGGAGTGCGATGTTTGGGAGCTATTACTCGCGACAGATTGAATGCTTTACGTGAAGCAGATGCTATCCTACGTGAAGAATTTGATAACGCAGGGCTTGCAGAAAAAGTTTGGCAGTATTTTATTTCAGTTCCGGACTTCAAAAGCGTAGGTGTACGTGACGGCAAACGCTACGAAGGCTGGCCGGCTATTATGCGTGCAGTAAACACTACAGATGCAATGACAGCTACAATCGAAGAAATTCCTTACTCTGTATTGCACAAAATCACTGCAAGAATTACTACAGAAGTAGAAGGAATAAATCGTGTAGTTTATGATTTGACACCAAAGCCTGTAGGAACAATCGAGTGGGAATAAGAAATTAACTTATTACAAAATAAAATTAAGGAGCGTTTTCGCTCCTTTTTTTGTACAAACTCAACTGTAATAAAACGGAGAATTGAAAAATAAAAACAGAAAACGGAAAGATGAAAAAAAATCAACTTTCAATTTAGCAAAGCATTTAGAAAGAAACCGTAGCAGAAAGTTACCTATACAAATATTACTAAGCATGTTAAAATAGAATATAGGAGGCTTGCGTATGAGATGTATCACTAAAGAAATGCTGGAAAAACGCGAGAAAGCGGACAGCGTCTATAATTTGATTCTTCACGCTCCAAAGCCTGATTTCACAGAGCTTGACAAAGAGTGTGCCGAGTTGAAGGCTTGGATTACGGAAGAACACAAAAAAGACAAGCAGATTATGATGGAGGCTTTAAAAGCAAATGGCAGATTATGAAAATCTTTTTGCCGACGAAGACTTTGTTGTTGAGCATCTTTTTACTTCACCGGAAAATCACGACCTTATTCAATCGTTTTCCGTCGGGAATTCGGCAATGGGGTTGGAAATTTTTCTAAAGGAAGTTGTCGAACGAGAAGAAAGCGAAAAACAGACTCGTACTTATTTGATAAAAGACCGCATTACAGGCGAACTTGTTTGCTATTTTTCAATGCGAACCGGTCTTGTAACGCTTCAGGTTGACGGAGATGCTTTCGATTCACTCTCGGCTGTAGAGCTTTCAAACTTTGCGATGAATCAAATTTATAAAGCCAATCATCCGAATGCGAAGCGGCTTGGTTCTTATTTTTTTAAGCGTTTCATTCTGCCGTTGGCACAATTTGTTTCTGAATATATTGGAGTCAGTACACTCTACATTTACGCACTGCCGGAAGACAAACTAATGAACCATTATAAAAAGTTGGGATTTTCACGGCTTCCGGAAGAACAAGAGAAATTCGTCCAAAATCATGTAAAGCCCAAATACGATGAGGGCTGCATTTTTATGTATCAGCCACTGTAGAATTGTTTTTATCTCCTGGGTTTTTAGAGGGAAACGGCGCTTCGACAAGCTCAGCAACCGATTCGATAGAATGAACAGTGGTGAGTTTGCAACGCAAACGAACGAAGTGTTTACGTCAGTAAACACCAAGTGGAATAGTGGGTGAGTTTGCAACGCAAACGAACGAAATGTTTTCGCAAGAAAACATCAAATGAATGCGTTATTACGTTCACTTACGGAACTCACCGTGGCTTTGTAAGAGGCATATATTGGTTGGTGAGCCACGTCGAACCAAGCAATCGAGTTTAGTAATTTGTCGTTCCCAGAGACGGTTAGTAAATGTGTCGAACTAAGTCTAAGGGGATATAATAAAAATGATAATTGGAAAAGGAAAAAACAAAAAATGCTGACACATTACGGCACACAAACTATAGAAACTGAACGCTTAATTTTACGACAGTTTAAATATGAAGACATTGCAGCTTGCCTAAAGAACTGGATTGCCGATGAAAAAATCCAATCTATGTATGCCGAGCCGGTTTATTCTACGCATGAAGAAGTAAAAGAACTTTTTGATAAATACATTTCCTCATATTCCGCCGCAGATTATTATCGATGGGCGATTATTGATAAAAACAACGGAGAATGTATCGGACAGATTGCCTATTTTTGGGTAGAAAATAAAAATCATTTTGCAGAAATTGAATATTGTATCGGACACGACTTCCAGAATAAAGGCTTGGCTACGGAAGCGACAAAAGCAATTATGAAATATGGTTTTGAAAAAATCAATTTGCACAAAATCCAAATCTCGGTAAAAGAAATAAATCCCGCCTCTCGACGTGTAATAGAAAAATGCGGTTTTGTATATGAGGGAACTTTACGCGATTATTTCTTTATCGACGGTAAATACGTAAGCAGACTTTATTATTCATTATTGCGTTCGGAATGGGACAAGTTACAATAAAAAAATATCGGGAAAAATATGCGATTTGCAATTCTTCCCGATTTACAAAAAAACTATTCGCAAATAACGGAATTCGCCGTTACATCTGCAACTAATTTTACATCAACTATTTGACTGTATCGCCCGCACTGTAGTATCCGCACAAATATTCGTGGGCTTTTACCGGTTATTAAATAAAATCATGAATCAATTCTTACGCAGGAACCGTCTTCTTCTATTACATGGATACAATTTCGTCCGCCTTCTTTTGAAGCGTAAAGAGCTGTATCCGCTTGATTAATAAGGTCATCCATTGTAACGCCGGTTTTGTATCGAGACAGTCCGATACTCAAAGTAATCTCGTGTTCTTTTGGAATCTCAACGTTTTCAATTCCTAAAATTTCGTGGATTACCTCTTTGATTCTTAATTGTTCCGTAACAGCATTTTTTACACGTAAACAAGCTTGAATACTTTCGTCATAAGTAATTTCCGGAAACAAGATAATAAATTCGTCACCGCCGTAACGTGCAACAAAGTCTGTACGTTTTACTGAAGATGTCAACAATCGTCCGATACCTTTGATAACTTCGTCACCGATTTGATGACCGAATGTATCGTTGTAATATTTGAAATGGTCGGCATCAATCATCATGACAGAAAGATATTTACCGTTGTCTCGATCTTCTTTGCTGTTGTAGATTCCGATTTGAGATGTCAAAATTTCTCTGAATTTTCTGATATTCAATAAATTAGTCAATACATCACGTGTTGCAAGTTGTTCAAGAACTTCATTTTGTTTTTGCAACTCTTGAGTTTTTTGTTCTACAAGACGCTCGAGGTTTTCTGTGATTTTAAAAAGCTCTTGTTCAAAGAATTTACGCTTTGTAATGTCACGTAAAATCAACAGGAAGTATTCTTCTCCGTCATCAATTAATTTCCTTGCTTGGAAGTTTACCATCATGATTTTCAAAAAAGTATCTTTACTTATGAGAACTAAATCTTGAAAACCCATATTTTCTTTGATATCGGCAAGATTTCCTTCTCCCATACTTACATCAGACGAATTTTCGTTTTCCGCTTGCATTATAATTTTGTCCAAAATCTCAACAAACTTATCAGCTTCAAACATTACATCACTGATATTCATGTTTAAAAATTCTTCTTGTGTATAAAATAGGTTTTGTTCTGCTGCAAGGTTGGCAAATTGAATTTTTCCGGTTTTATCAATGACAAAAACCATATCATAAGTAAGATTTATTAAATCTATTTTTTCAGAAATCAAAAGATGTCCTCCTGTCTGACTTAGAATAAAGTAATTCTTCAGAGCAATTGAATGTGTAGATTAGTAGAAAATTAAAAATAAATCAATCTAAAAAAGTATTAAAGTGTTTTATAAATAGAAAATATCTAATCATTCGTATTCTTGTATAAATAAAATCATTATAGATTTACACTTTATTTCTTGCAAAAGTATATTTTTTCTTATAGAAAACATATTCTAAAAATAAGGTAGGAGCATATAGAAATAATGGGAGCTAAAAAAACATTTTCCCTGCATAATTTTTTGAACATGTCATATATGTTAAAAAAGGAACTTTTCAGAAAAACCATTCATATAATGTCATCCTTTGTTCCTTTCTTTTATTATTTGGCTCCTCAATTAGTGTTGATTGGGTTGTTGTTGGCAAGTGTTTTTTATTTGACCTCCGAAGTCTTGCGACAAAATAATATAAATATTCCTTTGATATCGAAAGTAACCGAATTGGCATCCAGATCTCGTGATAACGGAAAAATTGTTTTAGGACCGATAACTTTGTGTGCCGGAATTTTCATGTCATTTACTCTTTTTGAATATAGGACTGCGACTCTTGCGGTTTTTGCGTTGTCATTCGGTGACGGTGTGGCGAGTTTGTTGGGAAAAACTTTTCAGGGACCTAAAATCCCGTTTACATTCGGTAAGACTTTCAGCGGTTCCATCGGGTGTTTTTCGTTTTTGACGCTGGTTTATTACAGTTGCGGTTTAAGATTACCTCAGGCGTTAACGATGGCTTTTTGTGCTTCATTGATTGAGATTTTTCCGACCGGTGATTATGACAATTTACTCATTCCCATCGGCGTGGGAGTTATCGCTCAAAATTTTATAATTTGACCGATACGTATAATAAAAAGTCATTTTAAATTATGATAATTTGTACATTAAATTGAAATCAAATCACAATATATCTTGACAAAAAAAGCCTTTAAAAATATAGTCTCCACTTAAATATATCTTAAAGAAAAAAGGTTACGTTTTGATACGATAGCTTTTTATTAGAAATTAAAGGAGTTTTAAATTATGGATATCATTGACATCAAAGCAAGAGAAATCCTTGATAGTAGAGGAAACCCTACTGTAGAAGTTGACGTTATGTTGGAAGACGGTTCTTTCGGTAGAGCTGCTGTTCCATCTGGAGCTTCTACCGGAGAATGGGAAGCTGTAGAATTAAGAGACGGAGATAAATCAAGATACTTAGGAAAAGGTGTAGCACAAGCTGTTGCTCATGTAAATGATGATATTGCTCCGGAACTTGAAGGATACGATGCTTTAGATCAAGCTACTATCGATAAAAGAATGATTGAGCTTGACGGTACTGAAAACAAAGGTAAATTCGGTGCTAATGCAATTTTAGGTGTGAGTCTTGCAACTGCAAAAGCTGCTGCTAATTCTGTTGGTCTTCCACTTTATACATACTTAGGCGGACCTTTGGCAAACACTCTTCCTGTACCTATGGCAAATATCTTAAACGGTGGAAAACATGCTGATAACAAAGTTGACTTCCAGGAATTTATGGTAATGCCTGTTGGAGCTCCTACATTCAAAGAAGCTCTAAGATATACTG
>JAXJQT010000482.1:0-1331 GCA_036311025.1 Spirochaetota bacterium | reverse complement strand
GTTTATTACAAAAGGAAAATCTCCGGCATATCTGGGCTCTAGCTTTGCGTTTTTGGCTCCGGCTTTTATAGTAATTGAAAAAATGGGCTACGAGTATGTATTGGGCGGCTTCATCGTCGTCGGTGCGATTTTCTCAATTGTTGCCGTTATCATAAAATTTGCAGGTGTAAACTGGATTGATGCTGTGCTGCCGCCGGCGGCAATGGGACCGATTGTAGCATTGATTGGTCTGGAACTGGCAGGTTCTGCTGCAAGTACGGGCGGAATTATCGCAAACGCCGGCGGAGTAATCGATCCTAAATTAGTGCTGGTATTTGTATTTACATTATCATTGGCTGTTATCGGACAAGTAGTGTTCAAAGGTTTCGCTTCTGCAATCGCCATTTTGATTGCTATCGTTGCGGGGTATGTTCTGGCGACGGTAATGGGACTGGTGGATTTTACTGCGGTAACTAAAGCACATATATTCGAAATGCCCGCCTTTATGGCTCCTAAATTTGACATTACGGCAATTATTATTATCGTTCCGGCTTCTCTGACAGTTATTTCTGAGCACATTTCACATCAGATTGTAACCGGTCAGATAATAGGAAGAGATTTGCTCAGAAATCCGGGACTTCACAGAACCTTGCTGTCTGACGGTATTTCTACAATATTATCCGGCTGTTGCGGTTCCGTACCTACTACTACATACGGTGAAAATATCGGCGTAATGGCAGTTACAAAAGTTTACAGTGTTTGGGTAATCGGCGGGGCTGCTGTTTTTTCTATTTTGTTGGCATTCTTCGGACAAGTAAGTGCTCTAATCAGTACAATACCGGAACCTGTAATGGGCGGTATCAGCTTTTTACTGTACGGAATGATTGCTGCGAGCGGAATCAGACTGTTGGTAGACAAGAAAGTTGATTATTCAAAACCACGCAATTTGGCAATGACAGCTGTTGTATTTGTAACAGGTTTGTCTGGAGCGGCTATTAAGATTGGTGAAGTTCAACTGACCGGAATGTGTCTTGCAACAATTGTAGGTATCGTAATGGGGCTGATGATGTTCATCATCGATAAAACCGGTTTGGCAAATGATAAAGAATAAACTGTAAATGTGAAAAATCCTCAGGTATTTGCCTAAGGATTTTTTTATGTCCAATTTCCTCATTTTTCACAGTAAAACAACATCGAACTGCACGGTCTCAAACGTCGTTTAAATGATGTTTCAGAGAGTAAAAAGAATAAAATTAGTAAAAAATCTTTCAATTGTGCAGTAGAATGAAAAAAAGTTGCATTAAAGCAAATAGAGAAAAGTTTTTTTCTCTTTGATTTACTTACTTTTAAGG
>JAXJQT010000481.1:0-3774 GCA_036311025.1 Spirochaetota bacterium | reverse complement strand
GTAGGCAAATCGCTCCAAGGACGAAACGGATTGACATCAGAGCCCACCGGATGAATAATATCGTTTATTCCGTGCTGAAATATCACATTTTTTACGCCGGCAACTTTTACTTCACGCGGAAAGCGAGTCAGTCCTTTTACTCCGTATGATTCATAAGTAATATTGTCATATTCTCTTAATACTCTCGAACCGCTGGTTGCCTTGCGTACAACTGCAACATTTTTTATTCCCTCATTTACAAGACGTAACGTAAGCTCGTCAGGCCACGCCTGTGCCGTGATAGAGTCGCCGTAGCAAACAAGTGCGTGATTTTTTTCTTCAGTCAAAACATCCACACCGGACAAAAAATAATAGCAATTAGTCGCACGTGTCTGTGACAACGGCAATGAAGAACTTTCGGTAAAATCGCCCACGCTGTAATATCCGCCGGACAACGCCCCCGTAATAATGACCGAGCTTCGCATCTGGGTAAAATCTTCCAAGTACAAACTCACGGCAAGCCATTCATGTTCACGTATTTCAATTTTTATTTCGTCACTTACCGCATCTGCTCCCGGCTCGATTGTCACAGACTTTTTCCCTGCAAAAGTTACATCTGCAAGGGTTTGTTCATCTATTTTATCACCGGGAAATTTTAGCTTATTATCTGTATGTCCGGGCATTTTAGATACAACAACTTTTGCTATCGTTACAGCTTCCGTTCCGGTGAAATTATCTAAAGTAACACGAATTGCACTGCCGTTAAATACACTGAATATCGGATAACGCAAAGTCAGATTACGAGCATAATTTTCCGGTCTGCGGTCTGTTATCGACATGGCATTTCCCCACATCGTCACCCATTTATTAAAATTATTTTTATTCATTTTTCCACCAATTAAAATGTTTTGATTTTTGTCGATACCGATGCACACGCCGTATAGTCTGTACCGGCGTTTGTAAATGTATCCTCTTCAAAATAGATTTGGAATCGCCATTGGTTATATTCGAAAACAACTCCGACTTGCAGATTTGTTTGGACAGAACCGACTTTGTCCGCAATTATTCCGAGATTATTCATAATCAGATTGTCTCCGGTTACCGGCGATGTTCTGAAAGTCATTTGAGCTACAATAGAAAAAAAGCGAAACGGTGATATTTCTATCGCTGCCAAACCGTTGAACATCGGATACGGTCGGTATCCGGCATCGACAATAGAATTTAACGGAACTACGATTCCTGCCTGAAAAAACAACGACAAATATTTTATCGGATACACATCAAGTAGTAACCCGGCCGTAAAATCCGGTGCTTCCGAACCGGTGACTTGTTCCAGATTTCCGGTAGGAAGTTTCACTCCGAACTGCAACGCCGAGTCTACATAGCGACTTCTGAAAAAATTATATTTTCCCCACAAATCAATATCACCAAACCCGACTGTCGGATGATTTAAAGTAATATCAATTCCGTTGTTTGTTCTAAAATCTATCACTACTTCATTTTGAGGAACAAGTTCACGTCCGGCGTTGGGAAAACCGAAAACTCCGTGGAAGTTATGCGTAAATGCATCAAGAAAACCGCCGTAATAACTGATAATTCGCCACATTCCGCCGATTTCCCAATTTTTATTGATTGCATACGAAACTCCGCTTTCAAATACGCAACTTTCAAAATCCACCACTCGTTCTGCCGGATAAATCTTACCGTTCTGGTCACGCTTTAATGCATAAATCGAAAATGCCTGTGAATAATAAACAGTATTGTACAAAGTCAACGCACCGGGCTGTTTGACTACAGCCTCTGTTCCGGGTAAATGTTGATGTATAAGAAAGGGAACATATATATTCTTTCCGTACAGCGGACCTTTACTGTAAGTAAAAGCTTTGTTAAAAGAAAACAACGGTACACTGATTGCAAACATCAGCACTAAAATTGTATATATTTTTAATTTGTTAAATAAGCTCATCACGGATTGGAAACTACTCTATTAAGATAGTGTTTGTCAAATAAAAATCGGGAGCAATAGAAACTCCCGACTGTAAAAATATTATTTAATTTTTATTATTACACTTTGATAAGCTGCCATTTTAGTAAGCTTCAAATCTTTTTTGCTCGCCTTTATCTTTACAGATGAACCAAGTAAATCCTGCACATCTTTTGACACTTCGGAATTGCCGGCTAATGTTACGGCTACATTTACCGGTTTATCAGCAAAGTTATGAATTACAATCACTTCGTTATCAGCATTTTTTCTAAGATAAGCAATTACAGACTCATTGTTAGTTTTAAGAGTTAAGAAATCTCCGAAACGTAATGCCGAGTTTTCATTTCTAGCTTTTATCACAGCTTTATATTGGTTTAAAATTGAATCCGGATCTTTCTCCTCGGCAGCAACATTGAATTTATCATTCTCCGCAGCATTGCCGGCGTTTAAATGATTCCACAGTCTGTCCGCTGTACCGAAGCCGTTATTTTTTACTTCGTTACCTTCCCAAGTCATACATGTTCTAAGCCATCTGTCGTACTTTGAAACCGTATAAGTGTTCATTCCGATTTCTTCCCCGTAATAAATAAACGGAATTCCCGGCAATGTCAGATAAATCGCTCCGGCAAGTTTTGTTTTTCCCACATTTCCGCCGAGTTGCTGAAACGGTCTGTTGCCGCCGTAAGAATCATGGCTTGAAAGAAGCGTTCCGTAAAAACCGCCGATTTTATCTTTCAATTCTTTTGCATAACTTTGAGCAATTGTCTCAATCATACTGACACCTTTATTAGTATAAGGTTTGCCATTTTTTACAGTACGAATGACTGTGTTATTATATTTGAAATTGAACACTGCATGAAATGTATCTGTTCCGTTTCCCAAATATTGAGTATATTCCGGTTCTGCCTCCGCTACAGTAAAAACATCTCTGTCCGGATAATTTTCATCCATAAAAGCACGCAATTCTCTGAAAACCGCAAAAGATTCCGGCTGATGTTTATAATTACCGTCTCCGTTTTCTACAAGCATCGTAACTGCATCATATCTAAATCCGTCCACACCTTTATCCAGCCAAAATTTCACAACCTGTTTGTAATAATCAAGAACTTTAGGATTACGAAAATTCATGTCAGGTTTTGAAGCTGCAAAATATGCGTAATACCAACCGGTTTCACATTTTTGCCAATATTTACTCCATCCGCCTTCGGGCTTTTCATCACTGAAAATATACCAATCTCTGTATGGTGATTTTTTATTCATGCTCGCATCAACAAAAAACGGATGTTTTGATGATGTATGATTTAAAACTAAATCCAAAATTATTCTGATTCCGCGTTTATGTGCTTCATCCAACAAATTTTGAAAATCTTCCATTGTCCCGTAAGTCGGATCTACAGCCATTAAATCTACCGGATCGTAATTGTTAGTGTGTTCATCAGAATCATGAATAGGCATCAACCAAATCGCACTGATACCCAAACTTTTTAAATAATCAAGCTTAGATGTCACACCGTTAAAGTCACCGTAACGATCCCCGTTGGAATCTTTAAAAGAACGAACAAAAAGTTCATAAAATACACAATTCGAATACCATTTGTCGTTTCCCATTTGTGATAATGAAATCATTTCTTGTGAAAAAATATTTGTAGGCAAAAAAGCTAATAAAAAACATATTGCCATAATAAAACTATTCTTTTTCATTTTTTAACTCCTGTTAATTTAACGTAACTTTGCCTGCAATTTTAACGCTTGCTCATATTTTGCTGTTTCGATAGGAGACGGATTTGTTTTGGAATTATAAGCTGCGATAG
>JAXJQT010000480.1:0-1387 GCA_036311025.1 Spirochaetota bacterium | reverse complement strand
ATGCACGAATGTTTACTCATGCCGATGCCGGAACTATTTATCTGGTAGAAGATGAGAGTTTGCGTTTTGCTTATACTCAAAATGACACGTTTATGAAAAGAACGCAATTGAATAAAAAGCAAATATATACAAATGTAAAAATTCCGATTAACGCAAACTCTATTGCCGGATATGTTGCTATATGTCGCAAGATTTTGAAAATTGACGATGTTTATGAACTTGGAAACAGCTTTCCGTTTTCTTTTAATCGCCAATTTGATGAAAACTCGAATTACAAGACTACATCAATGTTGACTGTTCCGTTGATTGTCGGAGAAGAAAAAGTAATCGGTGTAATTCAGATTATAAATTCTACAGATCCGGACACAGGCAAAGTCGTACCTTTTACGGAAGAAAATGAATTGTTTGCTTCATTCTTTGCAAATATCGCATCTGCAGCTATCGAAAAAGCAAAAATGACTCGTGAAATGATTTTGCGTATGATAAAAATGGCACAGTTGCGTGACCCGAAAGAAACCGGAAGCCATGTACAGCGTGTAAGTTCCTATTCTGTGGAAGTTTACCAAAGATGGGCTGAAAATCACAATATTCCTAAAAGTGAAATCCGAATGAAAAGCGATGTTTTGCGTATTGCGGCAATGCTTCATGATGTGGGGAAAATAGGGATTCCCGATGTGATTTTGAAGAAACCGGCGAAATTGACCGACGAAGAATATGAAGTAATGAAAACTCACACGTCCCTCGGTGCGGACTTGTTTATCAATATTTTCAATGAAGTAGACCAAATGTCACGTGATGTTGCGGTGTGTCACCACGAACGCTGGGACGGAAAAGGATATCCGCGGGGACTTGCCGGAGAGAATATTCCTCTTGCCGGCAGAATCGTAGCTATTGCCGATGTGTACGACGCATTGATGTCTAAGCGTGTATACAAAAGTGCTTGGGATGAAGAAGACGTAATAAAATATTTAAGAGAACAAGCCGGAAATCAATTTGACCCGGAATTGATTGATATTTTTATTTCTGTTTATGACATTATCAAAGCAATCAGAAATCGTTATTCTGAGTAAATTAATGCGTTTGATTGTTTTTATACTGGCAGCGTCGCTGTTGCTCGGCTGTCAAAATGTTGTACATATTTATCCGCAACAGGAAGTTTCACTGTTCAGCGGATTACCTGATAATCGTGCGGATACAATACATGAAATGGCACCGGGCTTTGGCTACGGTGCTGTTTTTTGTCAGGAGAATGGTTTTGTTTCGTATCCGGCGTTGTACCTTTCCAATGATGACCTTATAACCGGCGAGTCGTTTGTTTTGCTGGATTTTGCAAAGATTCAAGCGAATGAAAAAAAAGCAGAGTATATTTTAGAATTAACAGTAAACT
>JAXJQT010000479.1:0-4134 GCA_036311025.1 Spirochaetota bacterium | reverse complement strand
CCTTAAAATTTTACCGATGCTTTCTTTATACTGTCCATATATCGCTTTCCGCCGATATTTCGGAGTAAATACTATATGATATTTACATAGCCATTTTGTATGGCTTAAAGAATCTCTTATATTTGCCATTTAACTTTCCTCCTTGGTGCTTTGCAATAGACTTGAACAATCTTATTGTACACTTTTGAGGAAAGTTTTTTTTGCTATAAGCTTTTGTCGCACACCCGCATAGCGGGTGGTTTATTGTGAAAATATTTCGCTTCGCTCCATATTTTCACGGGCTCATGAGCCCATAAAAGAAAAGGAGGCAAAGAAACTTTTTAACCGAAAGTTTTTTGCCTCCTTTTTTATTTACCAATCACAAAATTAATATTTGTTTATCTTAAAAAGCAAAATAACAGCGATTACACATACACCCATCGCTGCTGCGATTCCCCAGACAGCATTTGCAGCTGCTTGAAACGGCAACTGTACATTCATTCCGTAAAATCCCGAAATCGCAGTAAGCGGCAGCGATATTACGGTAATCATCGCTAGAATCTTCATAATTTTGTTGGTTCTGTACGTCAGCAATGTATCAATCGAAGTATACAACCCCTCAAGCAACTCCTGATGGTCTTCTGCCATATCGACAATCTTTCCCAGATAATCCCCGATATCGCCCCAGTAAACATCCATATTTTTATCTTGCTGATTTTTCATCTTCTCAAAAGCCATAAAAATATTTCGTTGCGGTTTTAACGATGATTGCAAAAAGATTATGTTACGACGCAAAGCCGAAATCTTTTCGATTACACTTTCGGCTTTTTTCTTGTCATAGTTATTGTCTATCCAATCTATATCGTAACTAATCTGATTCATAATCGGGAATATCTGCAATACCAATTTGTGCAGAAGTTTGTACAACAAATAATCCACACCTTGCGAAAGATACTTATTGAACTTGCTCGGTGTATTCTTCAGTTGCAAAAACAAATCTGTCAATTTATTCATTTTGGATGAATGAATTGTAACAAGAAAATTCTCACCCCAGAAAAAATCAAGTTCTTCTATCAAAAAACGATTGTTTTTGCCTTTCTCACAAATCACCGGAAAATGAAGTACCACAAAACTATAGTCGTCATACTCTTCCAATTTAGGACGCTGAACTTTTGACAGACAATCATCCAAGTCCAAATCATGAAAGTTGTACGATTTTCTCAAGTAGTTTAAATCTTCCGGTGTCGCATTTACGATATCAATCCAAGTTACTTTGTCATTAGATATTATGTCCAACATAAGTTCCTCCTTTCATCGAGTATGATTTTTTTATTTTCTTCTACATTCAGAAACAGTACTTTATTTTTTACACTCTTTTACAAAGACTGCTCCGCTCAATCTAGGTACAGTGACACAAGATGAATGGAGTGATAACGGAGCTTCAGGGAAATAGTCATCTCCGAAAAGCAACATTTTCCAGCCGTCTTCTTTTAAGTTTACACTGATATCGTATTGATACGGATTTATCACCACAAACAATGTTTTTTCATCAGTCTCAAGTGTATACCCGATAGCATTTTGGTTGTCCGGCAAGAACACATCACTGCGGAATTCTATCGCTTTTCTGACATCCACATCAAGTGGCAATGAAAATACCGGGTTTTGTTTTCGCAAATCTATCAAGTTTTTATAATAATTAAATACATCGATAAATTCCATTTTGCGTTTCCACACTACCGCGTTGATTTTGTCCGGACTGTTGTAACTGTTTTCTACGCCGTGTTTTGTACGCATAAAATCCTGTCCCAGATGAAGTACCGGTACACCCTGACTTGTAAGCAAAATAAACGCTGCCAGTTTATGTTGAGCTTTTATTGTTTCCAACAGCTGTGCATCGTCCGGACGGTCTTTGTCCAATTCTCCGAATTCCGTCGTATTGCGTAATGAATAATACAATTTGTCAAACAACGTGTTGTTATCGTGAACTTCTACATAATTCATTGTCTCACACGGAACAGCAGCAAACGTATTGATACTTCCGAGAATTCCCTGGATTATGCGTTCACGATGAACATTTCCGGACGATTGGATAAAACCATATTCTCTTACATCAAAAACTGCACCTTTTATCGCATCTCTAAAGTCATCATTGAACGCAGAAAAAGAATTGCAACGCTGAGCACCTTTATAAGTCGGAGCAATAGGAGTAAGTCCTCCGGTCCACGGCTCTCCGTAAATAAAAATATCCGGTTTTATCGCACTGAGTTCTTTTACGATTTCACACATTGTTTCCAAATCTATCAATCCCATCAAGTCAAATCTAAAACCGTCAAAGTCATAGAAGTCCGTCCAAAAACGCAATGTCTCAATGATAAATTTTCGTACCATCGGAGCTTCACTTCTCAATTCATTACCGCATCCGGAACCGTTGGAAATATATCCGTTACCGAATCGATAGTAAAAATACGGAACAAATGCGTTAAATGAATAAATCCCTTCTCCGTAAAAACCTTCGGCTGTATGATTGTAAACTACATCAAGAATTGCACGTAAGCCGTTTTTGTGAAGTGATGCGACCATTTTTCGCACTTCTCGAATTTTTGAATCATCTTTCCAATTTGCCGAATAAATTCCGTCCGGGCTGTTAAAATATCGCGGCATATAGCCCCAGCCGTATTCATTTTCATCACTTTCATCGTTATCGAAATCCTGAATAGGCATAATCTGTACTGTATTTACACCCAATTCTTTTATATGTGACAGCAATGTGGATACTTTAGCTGTTTTTTTACCTTTTACGGCTTTTTCTTGATATGCTGTTTTATCTTGAGTCAATGCCAAATATTTTCCGTGACAGTTCGTTCCGGCATCTTCCGATATCGAAATATCACGCATGTGAATCTCGTAAACTACAGATGAAGAAATCGGCACGTTTGTTTTTAACGGTTCTTTTTTACCGTAACTTTTTTCATTAATCACCATTGCACGACCGGTCTTGCCGATAACACATTTTGCATACGGATCGACTACATCTTTCTTGCCTTGAAATTCCGGATATTCCCCGAATACATTAAATGCATAAAATTTACCTTTAAGATTTTCTTTTACGGTTACACTCCACACTCCGTAGTCGCCTTCTGTCATCTGATACGCTGTAGGAGTACCGCCGACTGCCGCTGAATAGATATTAACTGTGATTTTTTGTGCAGTAGGTGCAAATACTTTGAAAGTCGTAGCACGCGGCGAGTAAACAGCACCTAAATCCTCACCCGGATAACGATATTTTACGCTGTCGAGAACTCCGTGCGGAATTAACTGCATTTCTTGGGCTCCGTTTGAAAGAAAATATGCTTTTTTAACATCCACATTTGCTACTTTCAAAATAAGACGAGTACCGCAAATATATTTTACCGTATATGGAATTTCTTTTTTACTGGAATAAAGATAAAGTCCGCTGATATCTTCTGTCTCGATATTTTTTTCAAAATAAACAGAAACGGTATCAACCGAATCAATCAATGCGTGAATCATTTTGTTTTGAATATCCATAATAATTTCTCCTTATGTATTAATAAAATCTAGTTTTCACCATTATATACTACAAATAAAAAATGTCCCAGAAAAAAAATCCGGGACACACGCTGTTAAAAGCCAACATCCTCAAAAATAAGGAAGAGCAAATCAAGCAAAACTTATTTTTCACCGACAGCTTTCTTTAAATCTGCCATAAATTGTTCTACAGGAATGCCGTGAGCTTCCAAACCTTGTTTGATAGTCTCATATCTAGCCATCGCACAACCTACACAACCGATTCCGTATGCACCGAAAACTCCCAATGCATCAGGATATGCTTGTACCAATTCACGAATATTCATGTTTTCTGAAATCTCAGCCATTATTTTATCCCCTTTATTTATAAAAAGTAGCTACTACTTACACTGAAAAAAATTAAAAATCAATATGCTTTACAACTACTTATAATTTCTCAAGCAACGCCCGGCAAGTTCTCTCGCACATTTTAAATACATTTTCAAAACCTTCATCTCCTCCGTAATAAGGATCGGGCACGCTTCCCGAACCTTCCGGGTCAAATGTTCGAAACATCATAACTTTGTCTTTTCCGGACTGATTGTCGCCTGCCATCCACATGAGAGT
>JAXJQT010000478.1:0-5150 GCA_036311025.1 Spirochaetota bacterium | reverse complement strand
TAGTATGACAGATACCGCAAGTTCGCAAGGTTACGGTCCTTCACAACTGAATAATTTAAATAATTGTTACGGAACGGAAGAGGAATTAAAAAAAGTAATTCAAGCTATTCAACCGGCAAAAGCGATTGCAGATATAGTAGTAAATCATCGTGCAGGAACAAAATCTTGGGCTGACTTTTCGAATCCTCGCTGGACAAATGACTATAGTTGTATTTGTATGGATGACTGTTTTTTTGCTGAAGGAAATCCAGGTTACACAAGTATTAACGGAAAAGGGAATAAAAGTACAGGCGTTTTGTATGGACCGTACAGAAATCTTGACCATACGAATCTGATTGTACAACAGGGAATCTACAGTTGGATGAACAGTGTTTTAAAACGTGTAGGTTTTGTAGGTTGGCGATACGATTTTGTCAAAGGTTTCTCAGGCGAGTATGTAGGTTACTATAACGCAATGACGCAAACGGCTTTTTCTGTCGGCGAATATTGGCCGGATTATGATTATGGAAGAGCTTTGCAAGATAATGCAGAAAATTGGAAGACAGAAATCGGAGATTGGATACAAAAAACTTCGGAGTCTATAAACGATACAGAAGCAGTTTCTTCCCGTGCATTTGATTTTGTACTTAAACGTAATCTCAATGAAGCTTTTGGGTGGTATAAGCAAAATGATAATAAAGAAAATAATAATTTTTGGGATATGTCACTTCTTGCGAATGAAGACAGTCTTGTTCATTCAAATCCGGCAAATGCTGTTACATTTGTAGACAATCACGATACCGGAAGTACTCAGCAACATTGGGAGTTAAATTGGGAAAATGTACCGACTGCTTATGCGTTTATATTGACTCATCCGGGTTTTCCGTGTGTAGCATGGCAACATTATTTTACTTGTGATGAAGATGCGGAATATAAAAATAAAGAATGGCAATATCGCGGTAATGAACTGGTGAGCGGAACGAATAAAACTTTTAGGGAACATATCGATTACTTGATTGAATTACGAAAGTCAGTCGGTATAAAGTATAATGAAAAGGCAATGGTTTTAGAAAAAACAACTACAAATTATGCAGCTAAAGTTTCCGGAACACACGGTGAGCTTGTTGTAAAAATAGGCGGAGATTTGTGGAGTCCTACAGGTGACGGATACGACGGTAACAGTCCTATTTACAGTGGTAGAAATTTTGCAATCTGGAAAAAAGGTGTTGTACCGACAGAACTGAAACTTAAAGTCAACACTGATTCTGCCGGGCTATGGAATGATGATACGACTGTTTTTGCCTGGGTATGGGGCGGCAGTCACGGCAATGGTGAATGGGTAAAAGCGAACTCTTGTGACTCTGAAAAAACTTTTAATGTAGCAGTTTTTGATGATGCAACAGGATTTTTACTTACCAAGTGTAAAGGAAATACGACTTGTCCCAGTTGGGATAATGCCGGGGATATTTCCTATAAAAGCTTAGATATTTCCTTTAAAAAAGGAAGAACTGAATATTCTATTGATTCATTTGTTGAATATACTCTAAAATCCTAATTTTTTCTCCTTGGGGATGTCAAACACGACATCCCTTTTTTTATGGGTAGAAAAGCAATTTTTTTTTATTACGAAAATAAACATTGCATTTCGTGATATTCTTGCTACACTGATTTACATGAAAAATATATTGAATGATAAAGATTTTTTTGAACAAAATTTGATTCACATGAACAGAGTAACGGGAAAAGTCATTGCTTATGGAAATTTGGCACCTGTTCTTTTAGCCGGCGGGATATTTCTGAAATTATACGAAATGCCCTTGCAGTGGCTTATTATATTTTCTTGCTTTTTAATTCCGTTTACCATTGTCCAGAATATACTTACCAGAAAATGTAAAAATCAAAAAGCAATTGCTTATTTTACACTTTTCGGACTGGAAGTATTGGTTTCATTCTTGGGAAGTAACGCCAGAGTAAATACTTATATCAGTTGTGCGTTGGTTCCTTTTATCAGTTGTTTATATTTTAATCCTAAGCTTACCATGTCTGTAAATATTTTCAGCTATGCCGGACTGTTGGTTTCATTGTGGTTCAAAAGTCAAACTGCGTGGAATTTACAGATGCCGGCGGTCAGTCCTATGTATTATTGGATTGCATTCGGGACTGGATTTACTGTCGAATATATATTTGTTTTTATAATTTCCAATTTTATTACCCAGCGAAGTCACGATACTCTCAAGGATATTTATGCGTCAAATCGTCATATCAAAACTATTCAGAACAAAATGATTTCATCATTTGCAAATCTTGTAGAAGGGCGTGACAGTTTTACGGGTGAGCATATCAAACGAACTGCGATTTATGTGGAACTCATTTCTCGAGAATTGGTAAGTCAGGGATATTACAAGGATGTTCTTACCGAGGAAAATATTCAACTTTTTATAAATACGGCACCGCTTCATGATTTGGGAAAAATCAGAATCCCGGATCAAATTTTATGTAAGCCGTCAGGTTTTACTCAAGAAGAATACGAGATAATGAAAACTCACTCTTACGAAGGGTATAAACTGATAGATGAAAATTTGTCAGAGATAGAAAGTGAAGAATTCTTAGAAGTAGCAAAAATAATGTCATTGTATCATCATGAAAAATGGGACGGTACCGGATACCCGAACAAAGTAAAAGGTTACGATATTCCGCTGTGTGCCAGAATTATGGCTGCAGCAGATGTATTAGATGCATTGTTGAGCAAAAGGCAATACAAAGCTGCAATGTCATTGGAACAGGCATTGGATATTTTTGAAAAATCCAGAGGTTCACACTTTGAGCCGTGTATTGTAGATGCTGTTTTTGCATGTCAGGACAAAATCAGGAAGATAGCATTTCCCGATTAGTTTCAATAATTTCTCATTCTAAGGTAAAATAAAATTCCTCATTTTACACACATCAAAAAATTGTTTATAATGCGTGCAATTTAATGGAAGAACAGGAGTAAAAATGCGAACAATTAAAGAAAAAAGATTCACGGTTGACGGAAAAGAAATGATTGTCCGAACCGGAGAATATGCTTTCCAGGCGAATGGAAGTATTACTTTGCAATCAGGAGAAAATGTTATCCAAGCGATTGCGACAATGGGACCGGAAAATAATGATTTAGACTTTTTCCCGTTACAAGTTGAATACAAAGAAAATTTATATGCTGCCGGAAAATTAAAGAGCAGTAAATTTTCAAAACGTCCGGGACGTCCTAGCGATGAAGCTATATTAAAAGGAAGAATTATCGACCGTTCTATCCGTCCGATGTTCCCTAAAGATTTGACAAGAGAAGTACAGATAGTTGTAAATGTTTTGGCTGTTGATAATACACAACCGCTTGATGTATTGGCACTTACTGCGGTAGTTGCAGCTCTTGCTGTCAGCGATATTCCGTTTGATTGCAATATCGGGGGCGTTCGAATCAGTAAGGTAGACGGTCAGTTGGTTGTAAACCCTACAATCGAACAATGTAGCAGACAAGATTTTGAACTTGTTTTAGGCGGAAATGCAGAAAAAATTATAATGATTGAATCTGCTGCAAATATTATCAGTGATGATGATATGCTTGCCGGATTCAAAGCTGCTTTTGCTCCTTTGGGAGAAATCGCTCAGGCAATGAAAGAATTCCAAGATGAAGCCGGTAAAAAGAAAATCGACTATGTAGAAAAAGAAGTCGACATGGCGATTGTAGAAAAAATCAAACCTACGGCTGATGAAAAAATTGAGTTGTTCTTTAAAGGACAAGCTGACGGTTCTATATACCGCAAAGAATATGACAAGTATGTAGAAGAGCCGGTATTTGCTTTGTTTACTGAAGAAGAGCTTGAAGAAAATAAAAAAGCTATCAGTGAAGCATTAGATTATGTTTTCAAGAAAACAGTTCGTCATCATTTATTAAGAGAACACCGCCGACTTGACGGAAGAAAAATCAATGAAATCAGAGAGCTTGAATGCCAAGCCGGAGTATTGCCTAGAGTACACGGAAGTTCTATGTTCTTACGAGGTGAAACACAAGTTTTAAACATTTTGACACTTGCTGCACCGGGAGAAGAATTGATTATCGAAGGGCTTGAAGGTGAAGAAAAACGTCGCTATATGCATGCTTATTCTGCATTGCCTTTCTCAGTTGGTGAATGCGGAAGAATGAACGGACCGGGAAGACGTGAAATCGGTCACGGTGCATTGGCAGAAAAAGCTTTAGTTCCGGTAATTCCGGATGCAGATAAATTCCCTTATGTAATACGTTTGGTATCTGAAGTTATGGGACAAAACGGTTCGTCTTCCATGGGATCTACTTGTGCGTCTTCATTGGCATTGATGGATGCCGGTGTTCCTATCAAATCTCACGTTGCCGGAATTTCAATCGGTCTTATTACCGGAGAAACAGATGATGACTTCCTTACTATTACTGATATTCAGGGACAGGAAGACTTCAGCGGCGACATGGATTTTAAAGTTACCGGAACTTATGAAGGTATCACGGCAATCCAGATGGATACAAAAATCAAAGGTTTGACTTACCCGATGGTAGAAAGTGCGATTCGTCAGGCTCATGAAGCTAGAAACGTAATTCTTGATTTAATGTACAAAACAATTTCTGAACCTCGTGCTGATTTGTCAAAATATGCACCGAAAATCGAGACAATTATGATTCCTGTTGACAGTATCGGTGCTGTTGTCGGTTCACAAGGTAAAGTTATCAAACAATTGTGTGCAGATTACCAAGTTGTTATTAATATTGAAGATGACGGAACTACAAATATTTCCGGAACTATCAGAGAAAATCTTGATGCCGTTAAGAAAGTTATCAACGGAATTATCAATGATCCGCAAGTCGGAGAGATTTATGATGCAAAAGTTGCTCGCTTGATGGATTTCGGTGCATTTGTAGAGATTTTCCCCGGAAAAGAAGGACTTGTACATATTTCAAAAATGGCTAAGACAAGAGTGGAAAAAGTTACCGATGTAGTTCAAGTAGGACAGGCAATCAAAGTAAAATTGATGGAAATTGATTCTCAAAAACGTCTTAATTTCTCAATGATACTTGACGAAGAACCGGGTGCTGCAAATGCAAGCCGTCCGAAAGAACGTTTCAATCACGATAAAGGTGAGAGAAACAGCAGACGTGAAGTTCATAC
>JAXJQT010000477.1:0-1746 GCA_036311025.1 Spirochaetota bacterium | reverse complement strand
CTTTCCATTTTTTGAAGAACTCATTTTTTTCTTGTTGCTCATTAATAATTTTTTGTTGATTATCCAGGTATTTTTGTAAATCCTCTAACTGCGGTGCAAATTGGTCTAAAAATTCTTTGTAATTATCTTCAGAATTTTGAGCAAGCTTAATAATGTTATCAGTACAATCTTCTATAAGCTCATGGAGATTTTTTGTTAATTTTGAAAATTTTTCATTATTTTCACTTTGTTTTATATGTCCTGCTATTTCAGTTACTAGAGTTATAGCTGCTCCCACATAAGGAAGTGCTTCAGAAACACCGGTTGCAAATTTTGAAAAATTACTGGCTAATTTTGTTATTCCCCATGGTTTTAATTTTATTCCTGCCTTGAATGCATTATTTAAGAAACCTATTCCTGTTTTTATTCCGTTTTTAAGAGTTCCGATAGGCATTGCTCCAATTGTTCCCATACCTTTACCTAAGGCGTTTATGGCACCTTTTCCTAAATTGGTAAAAAACTCATTTTGGTTATTTTCTATTTTTTCATAACTTTTGGCTAAATTGGAAATAATATTAGCAGAATTTTCAAAGCAATCTTGCATGATTCTAGTGATTTCTTCGACTATATATTTTCCCGTAATTTGTTCATTTTCAATTCCTATTTTATTTTGAATAAAACTATTAATTGTTTCGAATGTACAAGCTTCCAATTCTGTTTGTAATTTTGCTCTATAATTTTGGATATCTTGAACAAAACGATTTCTTCGGGATAAAATTTGATTTTTTGCATCTTCAAAATCTTCTATGTTACGTTTTAAATTTTTTTCCATTTCCGGAATAATTTCTTCCGTAATCAGTATAATTTGATATTGAATTTCTTTTATGTATTCGCTCATAATTCTTAGAACAGTATCAAAACCGGTTTTTGTGATTAGTTGCGTAGAAGTATTTTCCAATACATTATTTGTTGTATTTTCTAAATCTTTTATTCGTGAACGTTTTTCGTAAGAATCCTTGTGTTGTATCCAAAAGTCAAATCCTCTGTTATCCGGATTTGCAGAAATACAAACAACTTTTATTTTCTCCGTTTCAATAGGAGAAAGTTCAGCAATTTCTGCTATTTTATTTTTTAGTGCGAGTGATTTTGTATTTTTTTGATCTTCAAATTCTTCATCATCTTGTAAATCTGCCACTTCGTCCATTTTGTTGATAATAAAAATTGTATTTTCAATCTTTTTTAAGTCTTTCATTATCCACTTAACAACTTCAAAATGACTTTCTTTTATGGGATTTTTTGCTTCTACAACATATAAAATAATATTTGCTTGGTCGATGTATTTTTTTGTTACATCAGAAAATTTTATATTTTTTCCACTTTCATCTTCTTTTTCTTTGTCTCCGAACAATCCCGGAGTATCGATAATTTCGCATTTTTCCGGTAAAGATTTTGGTGTATAAATTTCCAACTGGTCGGAAGATTCGTCTGAATCAATTTTCATATTGTCGAGTTTTTCACCAAGCCATCCTGCAATTACGCTTGTTTTTCCATCAGAAAAAGAACCTACCAATGCAATAGAAAGAGTTTCGTTATTTACAGATTGAACAGTCTCTTCCAATTTTTTTATGGAATCGGTAGTGTCGATTCCGATTTCTTTCAATAGAGAAATGTTTTGTTTTACTTTTGCAATTTTTTCTAAAAGTTTTGATTTTTCAAGTTCATAAGATTTAAAGTGTTCCATATTTTTTCTCCTTTAAAGTATTGATT
>JAXJQT010000476.1:0-9502 GCA_036311025.1 Spirochaetota bacterium | reverse complement strand
TTGCACGCATAACGATAGAACCGCGTCCTGTACGCAATGCCTTGCGGATTCCTTCTCTGCCGTAAATCAAACCGCCGGTAGGGAAGTCCGGTCCGGTAATATGTCTGCTGATTTCATCGATACCGATATCCGGATTGTCTATTAATGCACAGATTCCAGATACAATTTCTTTCATATTGTAAGGCGGAATATTTGTAGACATACCTACAGCAATCCCGGAAGAACCGTTTGCCAAAAGGAAAGGAACAGCTGACGGTAAAACCAAAGGTTCTTTTAATGATTCATCATAGTTCGGTCCGAAATCAACGGTTTTCTTGTCGATGTCTTTCAGCATTAAATCTGCAAATTTTGACATCTTAGCTTCGGTATAACGCATCGCAGCAGGTGGGTCTCCGTCTATAGATCCAAAGTTTCCCTGTCCGTCGACTGCGAGGTATCTTAATGAAAAGTCTTGAGCCATACGAACGAGTGCATCGTAAACGGAAGCATCTCCGTGAGGGTGGTACTTTCCGAGTACATCACCGACGATTCTGGCTGCTTTTTTTGTTTGCTTGTTTGATTGCAATCCTATTTCATTCATTGAATACAGGATTCTTCTGTGAACCGGCTTTAAACCGTCACGAACATCGGGTAGAGCTCGACTTACGATAACACTCATTGCGTAATTTAAGTAAGACTCTCTAAACTCATTCTCAATGTCTTTGTAGATTATTTCTCCCATCTAAAACTCCGGAAAGAAGGAAGCGGATGTGTTGCTTCCTAAGATAAAAATAACATACCTTTATATAAAAAAAATGCTTTTTTGTCAATAATTGCACTGAGTGACAGAAGTCTGTTATCTTACTTATATAATAGAAGTTATGAGATTTATGCGGTTGTAAGAAATAGTTTAAAGGCTGAATATTTTAAAGGGAATAGAAAATATTAAAATTGATATGAACTTTGGAGAAAAAATATTGCCATAAAGGTAATATGTGAAAAAAATCTTATAAAATAGGAAAAATATTAAATATAAATTGATTTTTTATCTCATATCTTGTACTATCCAATAGGTTTGTTAGGGTGTTATGTATTTCATTTTCTTACCTCCTAGATTTTAGTCCGTGTCGTTTGGGTGGCGACTCGGACTTTTTTTATGTCGATTCTGTAATTTTTTTTGTGGAACTGTATTTTCTAGAAGTTGTCTTCGTCGTCGTCAGGTTCTTCTTTTTCTCTGTAGTAGTCTTTCGGTGCGTATTTTCTTTCTTCATATTGTTCGGTTCTTTGTACAAGTTCAGAATGACGCAGGTAGTGAACATAGAGAATGCTTTGTATGATTATTGAAAGTACCATATATAATATGGTATCTATGCATGAGTTTAGGATTATGAAAATATTATCAACAATTACTAAAAGCATATTCAATGATAAGAAATTTATTACTTTGTATAAAATAATTTGGATGAAGTTTATGCATGTGGAGGATGCAAATATTATGCAAAAATATATTATCCAAAATAAGAAAAGTTTTTTTATAATATTTACCATGTCTTTTTTCATGAAATAAAAACTTCTGTCGAATGAATCGAAGCCGGTTTTATTTTCTGTGACAATGATACAAGGTACCATTAAGAGAAGGACGGAAAATATTATACCCGGAATGATGAATAATAAAAAACCGAATCCGCACATTAATTTTGATAATACAAATGTTATGAAAATTGCAAAAATTGACGGTAGATGCGTATTTCTTATGATTTGATTGTCATTCTTTGCAATGTTATAAACTATCAGACAGTTATAGATGTATTTCAAAAATGAGAATAAAATCGTAAGAATTAAAAAAAACGGCAAATACTTTTGGGTGATTTGACTGAAATCTGTAGAAAGGAAATCTTTGATTGAATCGGCAGTTGCCATATTTTGCATAGAAGTCAACAGTGGCTCGTTAATTTTTAATGAGATTTTTTGTGTGATAAAATTCAAAATAACAAAAATCAGAAAAAAACAAAGGTTTTGCTTGAGAAGTGTATCGCGATTTTTTTTTAATAAAGTTGAAGCTTCTTTTAAGATTGATGCCATGATTAATCCTTTTGTTCGTAAATGTTTTCTGTAGGATTGGATGAAAAACCTGAATCTTTGTCGGTAAAAGTTTGGTTGATGTTGATTTCGTCATTTATGCTTTCTTCGCATACAACCAGAGTTTTTGCACAAATATCTCCGAGGCGTTGTTTTCTTTTAGTGTAGATAAATGAAAATATGCCGGTAATATAAAATGCAGGCAGTACATCATTGAGACGCAAAAAGTTTCTTGTAAAAACAGCAGAAATATTTAAGTCTTCATAATTTTCACATACAACGCGTATGCGACACATTTTTTTGCCGGGAGTTTGTCCGTTCCAACACAGTTCGAAAATTATATGATAAATAATTACCGTAGGAACCATTTGTTCGCAAAGTTTGATGATTCTAAAAAAACGTGACGGTTCTAACGGGATGAAATACGATATACACAATAAAAAGAGAAGGCAAAACAAGCGATCAATCAATAATGCCAAAAAACGTTGTGTCAACGTCGCCGGAACTCTTTTATCATTCGGATTTTCATGCAAATCATTTTCATTATTTTCATGTGTCACGAACCGGCCTCCTTTAGTCATAGTGTAAATCTAATACATAAGCCAACTCGTCGCAATGTTCGAGCTTGGGGCATTCAAGACATTCTCGCCACAATTTTCGCGGAAATGCGTTTTTATCGGAAAACGTAAATCCCATTTTTTCAAAAAATTTATCTTGATATGTAAGCGTAATGATTTTGGGCAGTCTGTATTTTTTTGCTTCATCGATACAAGCTTTTACCAATTCGCGTCCGATTCCTTGCTTCAAATAATCAGCCGCTACAGCCAATGAACAAATTTCGCCCAAGTCGGCCCATAGAATGTTTAATGCACAACAACCGCAAATTTTGTTGTCATGTTCGGCGACGATAAAATTTTGCAAAGTGGTGTAAATCCTGTAATGACTTTTATTTAACATCATTTGTGCATTTGCGTAACCGTTGATTAGTTCTAAAATCTGCGGAACATCGTCGACTGTAGGTTTACGTATAATCAAATCATTCATTTCTTATTATCCTTTTTTTTGCTTCATATCGATTGCAAATGAGAAACTGGTATTTAACAAAAAGAATGTAAAAAAGTAAACCATAAAGGAGAAAAACTTTCTAACTGTGTATTTAAAACTCGGAGTTTTTTTATGCGGAGAATGTACCCGATTCTTTCTTTTTCGTTTGTGTTGTTTTTGGCGGTTTTATGTGTTGATTTTTTATTTACCGGTTTATTTGTGGGATTGCCCGAAAGCGAAAGCGGCTGGCTCGTGATATGGAGTGTGACTGTTGCGATAGTAATATTTTTATTGGTGATATTTTGCGTTCGTTCCATGCTGATGACGGTGGTGGTGTTTGTTGTTTTTGTGCTGATTTTTTTCTGTCGAGTCGTACAAAAAAACAAAGAGATGACATATAATTATGAAAATTTGCCGGTAAACGGAGAGTTTTACGGTTGTGCGGTGTCGTATCCGCAGTTGCTCGGCGGTGAAAAGTTAAATGATAAAGAATTTTATTTTCAGATGAAAGTCACGAGAATGCGAGCCGGAAGTGTTTTTGTTCCGGTACGTCCTTTTGTTGTGCAGGTTAATTGTCGCAATGTCAGTGAAGAAGAAGTTTTGTGCTGGGGCAATTATCGTGTTGCCGGGCGACTGCGAGTAAATAAATCTGTTTATTTTTTGAGTAAAAATTGTATCGGACGGCTTAATGCAAAATCAATTGCGTCGGTTGATAAATACATTCATCCCATGTTGCTTGTAGGTAAACTTCGGGCAAAACTTTTAAATCATCTAAAAAGTTGTTTGTCCGGTCAATCTTATGCGTTTATTGCTGCAATTTTTTTCGGAAATCGTACGCATATTGATACACAAATGATGGAAAGTTGGCGAAACAGCGGGCTTACTCATTTACTGGCGGTAAGTGGTTTTCATGTGGGTGTATTGGCGATGATAGTACAATGCTGTCTTCGGCGATTTCTTTCACGGACAGTGACGAATGTTTTTACGGCGATTGTGCTGGTGATTTTTGGTTTTTTCTTGAATGTAAGTGCGTCGTCATTGCGGGCGATATTGATGTGTTTTGTATTGATGATAAACGGTGAGGTCGGTATAAACAGCGGCAAACTGCATTCGTTGGCGATTGCCGGAATAATCTTGCTGTTTATAAATCCTTACATGATTTATGATTACGGCTTTATTTTGTCGTTTGTCGCAGTTGCCGGAATTTTACTGTTTTCAAGTAAAATAATCCCGAATAAAGAAAATGTATCTACAGTCTTTTATAATTTTTTATCGGCAAATGCAGTTTGCATTGCGGCGTTTGGTTCGACAGTGTTGTTTCAATGTGCATGGTTTGGGCAAATTCCGATATTTTCGGTGTTTACATCGACATTTGTTTGTTTTGTTTTCTCATGTGTATTTATTGTGTTGTTGGCTTGTATATTGCTTATAATTATATTCCCTGATACAATTGTGCTTTGTGTGTTTATTGAAAAAGTTTGCGGATTTTTTCTGATGATTGTGAAAATATTAGAAAAAGTTCCCCCGATAAAGACGGAGAATGTTCCTTTATATATGGGATTTGTGCTACTTGTCGGGGTGTTGGTGTACTTTTATATAGCAGTGCCGATGTATTGGTGGTTTAAACGAAGAATTAAAGTTGGAAAATTAAAAAAGTTAATTAAATTATAATAAAATAGAATAAGTACTCAAAAAAATATTCTTCATTGGGATTGATTGCTAAAAGTTTTAAGTCAATGATAATTTTTATAAATAAAGTTACGAAAATTATAAGAATGGTCTTGATATAAAAAGCTGTTAGATTTTTTTTAAAATATAAACTGTGTTCAGTAGAGAATGTTACTGTCCGGAGGTGAAAAATGAAGCGTTTGTTTTGTTTATTGATATCTATTTTAAGTGTTATCAGTTGTCAATTAAATCCTTTTGTAGGTGTTGGGATGGAAGCGGATACGATTGCTCCCGTATTAAAAATTTCGTCTCATGAAAACTTTCAATATGTCAACGGAAAGTTGTTGTATTTATATGGGACTTGTAATGATAACCAAAAAGTGACTTCGGTATCTTTGCGAGCTGAATACGACGGAGAGACGTTGTTTACATGGGAAATAAAAAATCCTGTTTCACCGTGGAGCTATTCAATACAGTTGGATCCTCTTGCAGACATAAAGAAGCAAATGGAAGACGGCGTAGCAGGAAAAGATTTCCGACTTGCCGACGGTCAATATAAATTTACCGTATTTGCTTATGATGCTTCAGGTTATACATCCAGTGACTCTTACGACAGCAGAACTTTGGTTATAGATAACGAACCTTCAGTGACAGAAATCACATATCCTTTGCTTAAAACATCAATGGATTTTTATATAGGCGAAGATGACAGCCGCGGTGAAACTGCCGGAGCTGACAGTTATAATTTTGACAACAGCCAGTATTTCCGCAACGGAAGTTTTTATATTCAGGGAAATGTCGATGACCAATACAGTCCGGCAAATGTAGCTATTACATTAACGGAATATAACGAAGATAAAGTCGAAACCGGCAAGTCTTTGACCGTAAGCTTTGGTTCTTCACAAGAGTTAGATGTGGAAAGTAATATCGAAAAACATTTGCTTGATGTGGATATTTCCAAAAAACCTACATCATTGTGGAATTGGTCAATCTATTTTAATGAAAATGCCGAAAGCGAAAATGACATAAAAACTCCACGCTATTACGAAGTAAGCGTAAAAGTAAAAGACTCAGCCGGCAATATTGAAAATGATAAAAAGGGCTTTTTCTGTGTATTGCCGAAAACCGACTATCCGTACACAATTTTCCCAGGATACGGACAAAAAATTCCGGTTGGTACACCTTTAAGCGGAACATCTTATGATGACGACGGAATCAAATCAGTAAAACTTTCACTTTGTAACAGTGCCGGCGAAGTTATCGATACAAAGGATGATTTGTACGAACAAGACGTTGACGGTGCAAATATTTATACATGGAAAACAGACAAAAGCACTCCGACTACGGGCGGTGAATATCTATTAAAAGTAGAAGTGGTCGATATTAACGGTCGAGCAAGTTCTTATATCGTGAATGAATCCGGAGAGTATTTGCACAGTGCCGAATATCGTGAAAAAATGCTTACCGTTGTAGACTTGACGGCTCCGGCAGTCGAAATCACTGCAAAAAAAGGCAAAGAAGAATCTGCAAAGAGTGTGGATTTTGATGTTTATTCAGATGTGGTAGATAACAACGGAGATTTTCAGGTAGCAGTAAAAGTTACCGATGCGTCTCAAGTTCGCAAAGTTTACATGGCAAGAGTATTGAACACAGCGACTGCCGATGCTGTTGCAAAATTGAGCAATGTAAACCCTAAAACCGGAAATATTGATGCGTGGGATTTGACTGCGAATGTTGCCGGAATAAAATTTTACAACTTGTACGAATACAAAGCCGGCGATAAAGCAACGGCGGAAGTACAAGAAAATTGGGCGTTTAATATTTTTAATGACTTTGATAATGAATTCGCAACAAAACGCTTTTATGTATATGCAGAAAACGCCAGCGGAAAAACAACCGTATCATCTAAATTATTACTGAAAGAAGAAGACAAACCGGAAATTATTGTATCAGAACCGTTGCAGGGAAGCACATTGACTGTTCCGTTTAATATAGGTGTGTCAGTTGATGATTTTACCGGGATAGAGGATTTTACAATTTCTTGTACACAAAACGGTAAAGCAGTAGGAAATGAGTTGTCACTTGCAAGATTTGCAAAAACGTTGAAAAAGACAGGAAATAAAATTGATATTCCTTCTTTTTCATCAACCGAATTCGGTACAGACGAAGAATTTGAGAGTGGTTCATGTATGTTGACATTTACCGCAAAAGATAAATACGGCAATGTAACAATCGAAAAATTGCAATTTTATGTAGAGAAAGATGATCCGTTTATTAAAAATGTAATTGCTACAAAAAATGTTGCCACATACAAACCCGGCGATGTGGTAAGAATTCGTGTAGAGATAAATAAGGAAGTTAATGTAACCGGAAAGCCTACATTGACTTTAAATAACAATGCGACTGCGACTTTTGCCGGCAAAGACGGAAACTATTTAAATTTTGATTATACTGTAAAAGCCGGCGATGACTGTGACTTATTGAACTGTACTGCATTGAATTCAAACGGTGCAACTATTGAAGACAGTCAGAAATTGGCGTTGCGTCTTGACTCTTTCTTAAAAGAAGGAAGCGGGTCGTTGATGACAAATGCGACGATAAGAATAGATACTGTACTACCGAAAATTTCCGCAGTAAAGACTTTGGATCCGAACGGTTCGTATAGTGTCGATAGAGTGATTGATATACAAGTGATTTTCTCTGAAAACGTGACAATTAATGTTCCGGAAGGGAAAAAGTTACGAATGAAATTGAATGTAAATGGAAAAGAAACTCGCTATGCCGAATATGCTCCGGGAAAAGAAGGAGAGGCTCCCAACAAAGCAATGTTTTTGTATACGGTAGCAGAAGGTGATAATGTCGCTGAATTGGCATGGACAGGCTGGGATGTAGACCCGGAAGTAGAGATTACCGATTCGGCTAATTACGGTGAAGACGGTAAAGGAAATAAGTTTGATTTTAAAAACTGCAATCCTGAAAAAGATAAATGGAGCAATAAACTTGTAATTGATACAACACCTGCATATATAGAGCGAATCGAGTCAAATTATACCGATGTTAGCTTGGCTTTAGGCGGCGGTTATGATGTTGATGCAAATACTTATTATTGTAATGCCGGAAAACTCATAAACCTTACTGTTGTGTTCAGTGAACCGGTAAAAATATCAGGTGAAGTAACATTAGCATTAAGCAGTGGTTCTGTGGCAACATATTCATCCGGCAGCGGAAGTGAAAAATTGTGTTTCTCTTATACTGTCGGAGTCGGTGATAATACAGACGGAAATCTTAAAGTTGATGGAATAAACGGTAAAATTATCGATTATGCAGAAAATGAGTTAAAGGGATTCTCTGCAACTGACGACGGCGTGATTAAAAATGCTGATGGAGAAGAAAAGAAATTAGTTATAGATACAAAAGCACCTGCTACACCGGTAATAATTTTGAAAGATGATGCTCCTGCAAATAATTCAGAAGGAATTTCTACTTATACAGCCTTAAACGCTGACGGAACTGTCGGTGTAAAAGTGAAAACTGAATCAGCCATTGAAAGTGATGTGTATTCTTGTGCGTGGACTGAGAACGGAAGTTTGGAAAACTTTAGTCCGCTAGGGGCAGACTTCAAAGACGGAATCAGTCGAATATTCGGTGCCGGAGAACCGAACGGATTTTATCAAGAATATACTGTAATTTTAGAATTGAAAGATAAAGCCGGAAATATATCCGGTAAGAGTAAGAAAGTTGATTTCATAATTGATACAGGTAAACCAAAATTATTGAAAGCTTCGCCGTCAAAAGTTGTAGAGGATGAGACAGACGGTAAAAAGAAGAAATTGGAAACTTCTGTTACCGGAACATACACAATCGGTGAAGAGATAAATGTTGCGTTGGTATTCAATAAAGAAATGAAAGCTACTAATCTAAAAGTAAAGCTTAATAACGGAAAAGAAGTGGAATTGTCAAAAGAGACAGATAATGTACACGGTAACGGCGAGCATTATTTTTCAGGTGTTTATACGGTAGAGGCCGGAGATAATTCTGCAGATAATTTGAAAATTGCAAGTGTGACTGTCGGAAGTGTAAAGGACTTATTGAATAATGAACTGAGTCGTGATACTTTGAATGCGACACTGGGAGATCCAAGTTTTGAGAATATGGACACATTCCAAGAGATAAAAATAGACTGTACCGCTCCTAAAATAACCAAAATCACAACAGAAAAAACAGACGGTTGGTATACTGTCGGCGAAGTAATCATGATTAATGTGGTTTTTTCAGAACCTGTAGAATTCAGTGGCGATAATCCGCAATTGAATCTTTCTCTGGCAAATGGAAAAACAGCTGTCGCTTCATACGTAAGCGGAAACGGTACTGAAAAGTGGATATTCAACTATACAGTCGAAGCAGAACAGAATACAGGTGACTCATCTAAAAATGAAGGTTTCTTGAAAGTTGCATCTATAAGCGGTAAAATCACCGATTTAGCCGGGGTAAGCGTAGACGGAAATAAGTTGATTACAACAATACCGGAAGATAATTTCAAAGATAAAAAAATCGGAATCGATACAATCGATCCGGCAGCGTTGGAACTGCAAGCTGAACATTCTAAAGAAGGTAGGTTACAGATGGCAAAGCTTATTCCGGAGAAGGCGGTACGGCTTCTGTAACAGTAAGCTGTGCCGGCGGTAATGAACAAAATGCGGTTTTTTACGTTATAAAAAACAGTGAAGTGATA
>JAXJQT010000475.1:0-1204 GCA_036311025.1 Spirochaetota bacterium | reverse complement strand
TTTTTGATGATATCCCTCACCGATAATAATGTCATTTTTTACAATAACAGCACCGACTAAAGGATTTGGTGACGCAAAACCGGTTCCCAAAACTGCAAGTTCTATTGCTCGTTTCATATAGCGTTCAGGCATAAAAAAACCCCATCAGATATTTTCAAAATCATAATATCTTCAGGGGGAAAAATCAGTAACATAAAATCGCACATCATTTCTTCTTTCATCCAGACTTAAAAGGAAAAAACCTTTCTTACTGTCGGCTCCGTCTGTTTACGGAATCAGTACTTATTTAAGTACGCACGGGCTAATAGAATACAAGTCTATATTACCGCCGGTCGAGATTTTCACTCTGCCCTGAAGAACTTTCTGTTTAATAGTTCTTTTTCCTGTGTATGTCAAGTTATGTCTATTTTACTTAAACTTTATTCAAAAGCTTTTCTTCAGAAAGTAAAATAACTCCGTTTTCTTCTGCTACTTGTTTTGCTTTTTCCAATTGAGAGAATTTAAAAATCATTACGGCACGATTGTCTGTTTTTTCTACAAACGCATACATATATTCAATATTCAAACCGTTAAAAACCGTAAGCACTTTGTTCAATCCGCCGGGAACATCATCAACTTCTACAGCAAGAACATTGGCAATATCGCAAACAACTTCATTAGCACGCAAAACAGCAACCGCCTCATCTACGTTACTTACAAGCATTCTTAATATTCCGAATTTTTCTGTTTCAGCGATACAAAGTGACTTTATATCAATTTGTTTTTCAGCAAGTAAACTCGTAATCTTTTCAAGTCGACCTTTTTCGTTATTCAAAAATACAGAAATTTGTTTCATACTCTTTTGCATCCTCCCTTCAATTATATTGTTCTTTTATCAATTACACGTTTGGCTTTTCCTTCACTTCTCGGAATTGATTTAGGCTCTACCAAAGTGATTTTCGCATGAATAGAAAGTGTCGCATAAAGATTTCTTTCAATCTCCTTAGCTATTCCTTCCAATTTTCCTACGCTGTCAGAAAACAACTTGTCACTCATTTCTACCTGAACTTCCAATGTATCAAGGTTACCTTTTCGTTCTACTATCAATTGATAATGTGGTTCTACGCCCTCAACTTTGAGCAATACTTCTTCTATCTGTGACGGGAATACATTTACACCGCGGATGATAAGCATATCATCAGTTCTTCCCATAAGGCGGTGCATT
>JAXJQT010000474.1:0-3491 GCA_036311025.1 Spirochaetota bacterium | reverse complement strand
TGTAAACATTCTTTCTTTTACGCCTGGATTTTCTCGATTCAATTGCGCTAACAATTGTGTCACATATTCTCTACGCGTATTACCATCAGCAGGGCATGGACTTTTCACAACAGGAACTTCGTTTTTATTAACAAATCCTATTACATCTGCTTCATTCACATACATAAGTGGTCGAATCACTGTTAAATCCATTCTATCCAAATACGTTACGGGTGAGAATGTATGAAAACGTCCTTCGTATATCAAGGACATAAGCATTGTTACTACTACATCATCCTTGTGGTGAGCATAAGCAATCTTATTACAGCCTAAATCTTGAGCATTCTTATACAAATGTCCGCGTCTCATTCTGGCACATAAATAGCACGGTGACTTTTCAATATTAACAACAGCATTAAAAATATTCGTTTCAAAAATATCCAACGGAATATTCATCTGTGCTGCATTACTTTCTATCAATTGTCTATTTTCAGTCTTATATCCCGGATCCATTACAAGGAACTTCACCTCAAACGGGATTCCTCTGTGGCGTTGTAATTCCTGAAACAACTTCGCCATCAACATGGAATCTTTTCCGCCGGAAATACAAACCGCAATTCTGTCTCCCTCTTGGATAAGTTGATATTCTTTGATTGCCTTTACAAATCTACTCCATATTGTTTTATGAAATTTCTTGCGAATGCTTTTTTCTATATCTTCATTACTTTTCTTTTCTTCCATGTTTATCTCGTTTATTTATATATAACCGTAAAGTTTGCGGACTGTTTCATCAATGTGCAGTTCCATTGTATTGATAACGGGAATTGAGACGTCGCCGTCTTTAAGTAATAAAGGCAGTTCGGTACATCCCAAAATTACAGCTTCTGCACCGCGAGCTGCATATTTTTCACAAACGGCTATAAAGTCTGCCTTTTTTTGTTCATTTACAATTCCGTTTTCCAATTCCGGAAAAATCGTGTTGTGAATAGCGTCAATTTCTGCATTATCGGGAACGATACAGTTTATCCCGCGACTTATCAATTTTACTCTGTAAAACGGATTACGCATTGTAAAAGCCGTTCCCGTAAGCAATACATTTTTATATCCGCAACGTGTAATCTCGTCTATAGTCACATCTATAATGCTGATTAGCGGAATCGGTGACATACGTGAGAGTTTATCAAAAACTATATGCGGAGTGTTCGAAGCTATTATCGCAAAGTCCGCACCGGCTTTTTTTAGGTTTTGAACACATCTGTAAAGGTACCACGCCAATTGTTCATAAGCTTCTCTTTCTATAAAATCTAAAATATCCGTCATGTTTAAACTTGTAATAAGAAGTTCCGGATAATCATTTGACTTTGTGTAATCCATGCTTTTTTCTATTATCTTTCGATAATATTCAACTGTTGAAATGTAACCTAAGCCACCGATAATACCGACTTTGTTCCTTTGCATATAGCTCTCCTTGTTTTTTTAAAAAAAAATTACTCAGAATACAACGCTGTGGATAAATATCTGTCCCCGGAGTCCGGCAGTAGCACCACGATTGTTTTTCCCGCGTTTTCCGGTTGTTTTGCCAATTCGGTTGCTGCCCATAATGCGGCACCGGATGAAATTCCCGTCAAGAATGCTTCTGTAAAAGCAAGCTCTCGTCCCGTATCTATTGCAACGTTATCTTCAACGGTAATTACTCCGTCATAAATTTTTGTATTGAGTGTTTCCGGGATAAAACCGGCTCCGATTCCCTGTATGCCGTGTGTGCCGCTTGTTCCTTTTGATAAAATCGGACTGCTTGCCGGTTCTACTGCATAAACTTTGATTGCCGGGTTTTGTTCTTTTAAATATTCCGCCACTCCGGAAAGTGTTCCGCCTGTTCCTACGCCGGCAACGAATATGTCTACCGTTCCGTCGGTATCAGCCCAGATTTCCGGGCCTGTAGAATTTTTGTGGCATATAGGATTTGCCGGATTTACAAACTGTCCGGCTATAATGCTTCCCGGTGTCTGTCTGTGAAGTTCTTCGGCTTTTTCGATTGCACCGGTCATGCCGGCGTTGCCGTCGGTAAGTACAACTTCCGCACCGTAAGCTTTTACAAGTTTGCGTCGTTCTATGCTCATAGTTTCCGGCATGGTCAATACAAGCTTGTAGCCTTTTGCCGCAGCTACAAGTGCCAAGCCGATTCCAGTGTTTCCGCTTGTCGGTTCAAATATTGTCGCACCCGGTTTTAACAATCCTTTAGCCTCCGCATCTTCTACCATTGCCAAAGCGACTCTGTCTTTTACGGAACCGGCCGGATTAAGATATTCCAACTTAGCTATGATTTTAGCTTTCAGATTGTGTTTTTCATTATAACGCTTCAATTCTAAAAGCGGTGTTTTACCGATTAATTGCGTAATTGATGTATTTATTTTCATTTTTTAACTCCTTGCTTTTTCTATCCAAAATACTTTTGCATTAAACTGTCAAACAATAATTGTGTTTCATCCAAAGCTTTTTGTACATTCTTTATACGACTGGTAATAAATTTTATTCGTTGTAATGATCGATGCTGTTTTTTTTAATATTATGTTAGTTTTACTTTCAGTTCTTCAATTGTTAAGTTTTCACCATTTTCAATTCTATGTATCATCGCATGACAATTTGGGCATACAGGAACAAGATCTTTTTTGTAATCAACAATATAATCCTTACCAATGGTGTGTAATGGTCTTAAGTGATGGATATGAATAAAACCTTCTCCAAGAGAACCGTATTTTTTACCGAAATTTATACCACAAATAATACAACTTGAACCATAATATTCAATACATTTCATTCTTGCGATAGAACTGCGTTCGTACTTATTCACTATTGCATTGATAATGTGCCCTTCGTGATAACTTTCATTTTTGCTTACATCATTAAAGAAACCTTCAATATAAAAATCATTAAAGTAGTTATTGATATAATTTTCTAATTTTTTTGAAACTTTTATAGGACCTTGTGGGGCAGATATTAAGCCATGTTCTTTTAATTTATCTAAAGAAAGATTCTCTGTGTCAGTTTGTTCAATTAATTTTAGTCGAGCGTAAAAACCTGATTGTGATTTTTCATATTCTTTAATATCAAACCAAAAATCATGGTCATCTATACATTCTGAAAATTGCATATTACATTTTATTACTTCACATTTGTACATTACTTTTTTTAAGGGATTTGTACAATAAATAAAAACAATGTCACCAATTTCGTATTTAGCTTTTTGTCTCCAGTCTATAAAGCCATAAGTAGAAAAAGAAGATGCATGGTCGTACATTTTACCGTTTGCTGAAATCATCCATACCATAAACTTAATTGCCTCTGTACTAGTCTATGAATATATTATACAGAAATGTTATCATAAAAGTATAGTTAAAAAATACTTGATAAATAAAAACTGCACTATATTAAATTTGTGAGCCGCAGATTTCGTTCTCCTGTTTATCAGTGTTACGGACTGCGGACTTCTTTTTTTAAGGGACATTCCCAAT
>JAXJQT010000473.1:0-2815 GCA_036311025.1 Spirochaetota bacterium | reverse complement strand
CTATAGACATTCCCAATCCTGTTCCGTTACTTTTTCCGGAAACAAATGGTTCAAAAATTCTGCTTGCTATCTTTTGCGGGATTCCGCAACCGGAATCTTTTATTTTCCACAATACAAAACCATCGTCTTTATTTTCCAAAGTAATATTAATTACCCCGTTTTCACCGATAGCTTCTATTGCATTATTCACAAGATTCGAAAATACACGTTGCATTTTCTGTTTATCTATAAACAAAAATATTTTTTCTTTCACCGGCTCAAACTTTATTTGAATATTATTTTTTTCTGCACGTCCCTGCATGCTCTCGGCGATAGTTTGCAGATATTCGTAAAAATCAACTTCTTCTTTATCAAGGTTCGAGTCTCCTTTGGAAAAATCCAAAAGCTCGGTTGTCATTGCTACCAGTCTGTCTACTTCGTTTATTATAGTAGAAGTTCCTCGAAAAAAGAATTCGTCTATTCCGTCAATCTTACCCAATTTTCTTTCTAAAAGCTCCGCATAAGCTCGAATATTTGTAAGCGGATTTTTTATATCATGAATAATAATCGACGCAAACTTACCGATTGCTGATAGTCTTTCTGCATTTAATAACTCTTCTTGTGTATTTTTTAATTGTATATATGCTTTTTCTAAAACACGATTACGTTCTTCCAAAATTGTCACATAACGATAATTTGCTTCTCTTACCGTAGCACTGATTCTTTTTGCTACCGCATATGCCAAACACGTATATGTTTGACACATTTGAATAAAGTCTTCTTTTTTAAGAATCAATACTTTTACGGTTTCACTTTTCGCACGGATTGTAGCACTGCGAGGCAAATCATCCATAATTGACATCTCACCGAAAAAATCCCCGCTTCCTCTTTCTATAAGAAATTCTTCGTTAACAGCGGAATCCAAACTCTTTTTCAATACATCTACGGTACCGTTGACTATAATGTACAAAGATTCTGCTACCGTATTTTCTAAAAAAATCTTTTCTCCGCAACTATATTCTTGAACTGAAAATTTACCGGCAATATCATCAAAGGCGTCACTCGGAATATCTTTGAATAAAGCAATTCCTTTTAAAAAGGTTGCGATTTCACCTTTATTCATATTTTTTATATCTCCCCCACCAACAAATACAAAACGTCAATATATAATCTTATAATCTACTTTGCAAGCATAGAAAACTTATTTTCTTCCATAAAAGGGTAATTTTTTATCAATTCCAAACTGACAACATAATAAGCAAATCTATTTCGATTAAGATAACATTGATTTAAATCGGAATAAAAAAAATAAGTTTTTTTGTTTTTTTATTTAAGATTTTTATATCCGTCTCCGAAAAATACAGTGAGGCACACGGAAACAAGGATGTTTCCGGAATATTAATTAACAAGAATCAAGGAGGATTCACATGGTTATTAATCACAATTTAAGTGCAATGTTTGCACAGAGATCGACAAATTTAAACAACAAAGCTTTGAACAACAACATGGCAAAAGTTAGTTCTGGAATGAGAATCAACAAAGCTGGAGACGATGCTTCTGGATTAGCAGTTTCTGAAAAAATGAGAAGCCAAATCCGCGGTTTACAAAGAGCTGAAAAAAATGCTGAAGACGGTATTTCTTTCATCCAAACTGCAGAAGGTTACTTACAAGAAACTCAAGATATAGTTCAGAGAATCAGAGAATTGGCTGTACAGGCATCTAACGGTATTTACTCTACTGAAGACAGAATGTACATTCAAATCGAAGTTAGCCAGTTGATCGATGAGATTGATAGAATTGCATCTCACGCTCAATTCAACGGAATGACACTTATGACAGGTCGTTTTGCAAAACAGGATGCTTTAAATTCTGTTACTGGTTCTATGTGGTTCCACATCGGTGCTAACATGGATCAGAGAGAAAGAGTGTACATTGGTACAATGAACAGCCAGGGTCTTAAATTGAAAAACGCTTCTGGTTTGCCACATGCTGCAACATTTATTTCTCTTTCTACTCCTGATAGTGCAAATGCAGCTATCGGAACTCTTGATGAAGCTGTTAAAATCATCAACAAACAACGTGCCGACTTGGGTGCTTACCAGAACAGACTGGAACACGCTACTAGAGGTTTGGCTATCGGTGCTGAAAACTTACAGAGTGCTGAGTCTATTATCAGAGATACTGATATGGCTAGCGAAATGGTTGACTACACTAAGAATAACATTCTTGTTCAGTCTTCTATGTCTATGTTGGCTCAGGCAAACCAAAAAACTCAAGCTGTTATGAGATTATTAAGCTAATTTTTAATCTTGTAATCACCAGGGGAAAGTCCTCTTGCATATTTGCAAGGGGATTTTTTTTTATTCCGGTTCTATGGCTTTCGAAGAACCGGCACAAAGTTGACTCAAATATTTTCTTAATCAACTATATTTATCCCTCAATTTGACAATTCATACAATTTTAAGTATATACATCCTAAATTTTGATACTTTCGGAGACATTCCAAATGACTTATTCTTTTATAAATGATTGTGATAAAGATGAAAAAAAAGATGCAAATGCAACAGACTCTTTTATTGAAAAAAAATTACTTGAAGAAAGAAAAATAATTATATCCGGCGGAGTTGATTCTCAGCTTGCCGAAAAAACAATTAAAACTTTATTTTTGCTTGATGCGATTGACCATGAAAAACCTATCACCGTGATTATCAATTCTCCGGGTGGTGAAGTTTTTTCCGGATTTGCAATATACGACATCATGAAAGCTATAAAAGCTCCCGTATTTACTCTTGTTACAGGTTTTGCTGCCAGCATGGGGTCTATCATTATGTTAGGT
>JAXJQT010000472.1:0-1598 GCA_036311025.1 Spirochaetota bacterium | reverse complement strand
GTTATGTTGAGAGTTCCGGCACCGTCAAAAATAAGCTGCCCTTCACTGAATAAAGTTCCTTTTGCATCTTCTTCTTCATTATTACTGCTATATCCAGACTCTGTATCTTCAAGACTACATTCTCCGATTATTTCTATAAAACCACGTTTTTTCGACTGAACATTAATAGCCGGACCATCAGTAGCTTTTAAATTCAAATTATCAAAAACAAGTCTGTATTTTTTTGAAGTATAAAGACGGAAATTCCCATTTTCAGAAGTTCCGCTGAGTTTAAAGGATATAAAATCATCAGTAACAGAATTCACCATTACCTTTGCACCATTACATATAATGCTGACACCGTTATCCTGATACGGATTTGTAATATCTACAGTATCACCATTATAAATAATAGAAATCTCATTATCGAGAGACTCACCTTCAGACAATACATCAGATTTTAAGTTCTCATCATCAAAGAACAAAACATCCGAATATTTACCTTCTAATATTACTTCACTTACAGTTGAAGTATTTTCATTCTGATTTTCACTTTTCCCTTTATTATCATCGTCGTTGTCTACGGCACACCCTACAAAAAACATAAGAGTCATAGCAATGTTGATAAGCAATAGATAAGAAAATTTTCGTTTCATATAAAAATACTCCGTTATTTTGTATTAGTACGCTTTTTAATTATTTTTTTAATATTTGCAAGTTTTTATCGGTATACTTTATAAAAAATAATAGGGAGCATTATACTTTGCTGCCCCCTATTATATAGAGTTTTATTTCAATTGAAATTTATCAGAACTTTCAGTTCCTTTAATTTTTACTTTAGGAAGTTCAGTCAAATCTTTATAAGTGAACAACATTTTTAAATTACTTAAAGCTGTTTTAAATTCACCTTTTTTATCTGCTGTAATTTCATAACTGTCACCGACAGCAATAGATGCATCCGGATAACCTCCGGTTACATACTTTTGTTTTGCAGTAACATTTTCCACTTTTAAATCAGAACCGATTGCCAATAAATCTGCACCTTCTTCCAAAAGCATTTCTTTTGCATCCAATACAACTCCTGCAGCAGTCACTTCATTCTTTCCGCCGGTAATAACAATTTTATCGGAAGCACAAAGACCGCGTCCGCCGTTACCGCTTGCAACAGCAGTCAAACTTTTGCCGTGTAAATAAATACCGCCTACAGCTTTTACTGCAACAGCTCCGCTGGATGCACCTTTAACATTTACTTCCACTGACGCTTCTTTTGCAATAACAATATCACCCTTTACAGTTGATTCATCATTTGAACCGGTTACCAACCCTTTTACAGCTTTTTCAGCATTTATAACAACATTTCCGCCGGTAATAACCAAATGATTAGCCGAATCAATACCGTCACCCTCTACAGTAGAAGTAGTAATATTAACATAACCTTTTTCGATAAAAATAAAAGGACGTTCTGCCAATGCTGAAGCTTCAGTATATTCATCGTATGGAGTTTTGATTCCTGTTTTTCCTGATTTTACAGTCAATTTTCCGCCGTTAATGTAAATAAAACCATCTTCACACTCGATTCCGTTCGCACTTGATGTTAAACTAACTTCACCGTCATGTAT
>JAXJQT010000471.1:0-1431 GCA_036311025.1 Spirochaetota bacterium | reverse complement strand
TAATTCGACAAAGACCGAATCTTTGTAGTTACGATTTGTTTTTTCTTGTGGTATTTGCATTATCGCATCTCCTTAAAAGTAAGTAAATCAAATAGAAAAAAACTTTTCTCTATTTGCTTTAATGCGATTTTTTTTATTTTTATTGCAAGTTTGAAAGATTTTTTACTATTTTTCCTGTTTTTCTCTTGTGAAACGCCATTTAAACGACGTTTGAGACCGTGCAGTTCGACGGTGTTTTACCGGTAAAAATGGAGAAATAGAGACAAAAAAAGCGAGAATGAACTCCCCGAGAGGAGCGTTCTTTTCTTTTAGGGGTGTAAGGGGAACTTTTCTTTTTATCGCAAAAAAGAAAAGCTCCCCTTAAAAACCTCGTTGTTCCCTGAACAACAAAAACGCTTCAATGTCGGCTCTGCCGACAAAAAAGTCCCAAACCTTGCAAAGGTTTAGAAAAGTTTTGAACTCAAAACGACCATAACTCGCCGGCTTGACCGGCAAAATATCCCTGCCCCCGGCGTAAGCCGTTGCACCTTAAAGCCTGCTTTGGCTTTGCCGTCCGCCGTCGGCGGACAAAATGTCTTCAATTTCAGCGACAGCTATTTTAATAACACATCGCCACTAGATAAAATAAAAAAAGACTGACACTTTCATTTTACAACGAAAGATACCAGCCTCTTCGTAATTTCAAAACAAAATAATATTGCTTTATTTATTATTCTGCATCTGCAGTTGCATCTGCTGTAGCATCTACAACGTCTGCAGTTGCATCTACAACATCAGCAGTTGCGTCAACAACAACATCTGTAGTAGCTTCAACTTCAGTTGCAACAGTCGAAGCTGCAGTAGCAGCCGGAGCTGCTTCTTTTTTACAACTTACAACAGCAAGAGTTAAAACTGCTGTTAATAAAGCAATTAACTTCCACATTTTTTTCATTTTTAATGCTCCTATAAAAAGTTTTCACATCTATACTATTTTGAGAAAAAAAAGTAAATATCAATCTTAATAAAAAAACTGTCTGATTGTTTTTTAACTATTTACACTTTTCTTTATTCAATAAAAGTAGTATTTTTACTTCGAAAAAATCTAACAGGAAAGATTTATTCTGACCTGAAAGGAATATACTTATGCAAAATTATATTTATGACCCTAAATCACTTAAAGCTGAAGAATTTATTCATGACGGAGAAATCCAAGACACTTTGGCATACGCTCAAGCTAACAAAGACAATATTGAGCTTATCGACCAAATCATAGCAAAAGCAAAAGAGCGTAAAGGATTATCTCACCGTGAAGCTTCCGTTCTTCTTGCATGTGAAAACGAAGAAAAGATTCAAGAGGTCTTTGAACTGGCACAACAAATCAAAAAAGATTTTTACGGAAACAGAATTGTTATGTTTGCCCCCCTCTATCTTTCCAACTACTGTGTAAACGGC
>JAXJQT010000470.1:0-2917 GCA_036311025.1 Spirochaetota bacterium | reverse complement strand
ATCCACCATGTTGCATAAGTAGAAAATTTATATCCTTTTTTATACTCAAACTTATCTACAGCTTTGATTAACCCGATATTTCCTTCTTGAATTAAATCAAAGAACATCAATCCACGATTTGTATATTTTTTAGCAATCGAAACTACAAGACGCAAATTCGCATTTACCAATTTTGCCTTAGCGTTCTTTACTTTTTGAACACCTCTGAAAATATTGTCTCCAAATTTTTTAATCTCTTCTATAGAGTTAAAATATTTTTGTTCATAAGCTTTCAGCTGTGCATCATTTCTTGTTTTCTTTTTGTATAAATCATGAATTTTTTCAGCACTGTAACCATATTCTTCTTCAATTTCTCTTCGTTGTTCATGGTCTTCAAGTTCTTTTATCAAATCTTTAAAATCTTTAGTATTCTTGATTTTGAATTTACTCAAAATTTTCTTATTTTGATTTTCAATTTCAATAATTTTATTTGTAACATCAACAACGCTGTCAGCCAAATGCAAAATATCTTGATTATCAATTTCATGAGAGAACATAATATCAAAAGCTTCTTCCTGAACTTTTGCAATCTCTACACTCAATTTTTCTTTTTCTTCAGGATTTTTTAAAGTTCTGCTTTTTTCCAATAAAGATTTAAATAAAAAGACTTTTTTCATGAAAGCATCTAAAATATCTTTATATTTACTCTTCAAACGTTTCTTTTCTGCAGAATAATCTTTTGAATCAGAACGAATCGTAACAATTGGACGATTTGGGTCAATAGGATCTGCACTAATTTTTTCCAAAAGATTAGAGAATTCAATTAACGTAATACCTACTTTTCTGATAGATGAATTAATTAACTCTTCACCCTCTTCCATTTTTTTAGCAAGTTCAACTTCTTCTTCCGCACTGAGTAAATCTACTTTCCCGATTTCTTTCAAATAAATACGAATAGGATCGTCAGATAAAGAAGCCGTACCGCCGCTGATCATTTTCTTTTTAACATCTTTTTTGGTTTCGGCAGCTATGATTTCATTCAATTCTTCTTGAGATAAAGTCTCATCTTGAACCGTAATACTAGCTTCTTTCAATAAAATTAAAACATCATCAATTCTCTCATCTATAAGAATTTCCTGAGGTAAATTTTTATTTAATTCTTCGTAAGTAATAACTTTTTTTTCCTTACCGATTTCCAAAAGTTTCTGTATTTCTACATACTCAAGTAGATCCTTCATTATTTCTTTAACTCCTGCAATCTTGATAATTTTAAAATCTCATTGGTAACTTTCATTTTTTCATTCTGAAGCTGGCTGATTAATTCCAAATCCTTGTACATTTCAGACAATTTAATTTGCTCGTTGATTTCATTTCCTTTTTTCTGCCAAAATCTTTTAATCAAAGCTAATATTAAATCAACAGCACAATGTTTTAAAGTAATCATCGATGTATCAAAATCAGGCGATAATAACCTTTCCGTTACATAATTCAGCAATTTTACATCCGTCAATTTTTCCAAAAAAACCTCTTTTGAAAAATGATTTTCTTTTGAAAAATTAAACAATTCAGCAATCATTTGATTAGAAAAAAACTCACTTTTCAGCTCACACTGTTCTACCAATACCTCACTTTCATCATAAAAAAGCAAATAAAGAATTAAATCTATTTCTTTTTTTAATATACTATCTAACCGAAATACATTTTCATTCTCCGCATTAACTGCAACATCTTTTTTATCATTCGCTTTCTCTATCTCTTTTTCTACAAAACTATTCTTCTTTGAACCTAGATACCGCTTATATTCTTGTTCTATGGTTCCCAAATTCAGAGATAATTTATCAGAAAGACGTTGCAATAAAAGATTTTGCGTTATTCCGCTTTCCCATGTCGCAATATATTCAAATAAAAATTTTAAAACTCCAGATAAAACCTGATAATCTTTTAAGTCTACATCTTTACATTTGTACTCTATACAAAAATCAAAAGCCTCTATTCGGTTCTCTAAAAGTTTTTCAAAATCCTCCATCTGATTTTCTTTAAAATACTCATCCGGATCCATTCCGTTCGGCAATGGAATCACAGAAAATTTTATATCTTCCAGATTTATGCCTTCTTTTAATGCTCTGACAGCACCTTTCAATCCCGCTGCATCTCCATCAAGTAATAAAATAATCTCACCGCAATATCTTGAAACCAATTTTAATTGTTCTTTAGTTATTGCAGTACCACACGGAGCAACAGCATTAGTCAAACCATTTTTATGGCAGGCTATAACATCCATATAACCTTCAACTAAAAACGCATATCCACGTTTTTTCATTTCATCTTTTGCGAACTGAATGCCGTACAAGACTGAACTTTTCTTATATATAAATGTTTCCGGCGAATTCAAATATTTCGGTTTTGCATCATCGCTTAATACTCTGCCTCCAAAACCTATACATTCATTACGATAATTAAATATAGGAAACATTAAACGGTCAAAAAACATAGCTCTTAATTTTCCGTTTTTTACAGAAAAAATTCCTGTTTCTTTCAGAAAATTCTCTTGAAAACCTTTCTTTCTCAAAAAATCTTCTAACCAAAAACCACCCGGAATATACCCAAGATTAAAACGTTTAATCGTATCAATATCAATCTCACGCTTATTAAGATACTCTCTGGCTCTCTGACCTTCCTCTCTGTTTAATAAAAAAAAATGAAACAATTTATGTATTCTCGTGTTAAATTGTATCAACTCATCTTTTTTATAACTAACTCCGGCTTCTTCCGGAGACATATCCAAAGTCACACCGGCACGTTTTGCCAAAATAACTAAGGCTTCGACAAAAGAGATGTTTTCAATTTTCATCAAAAATTCAACAACATCACCTGAAACTCCGCAAGAAAAACATTTATACATTCCAATCTCATTTGAAACGGTAAAAGACGGATGTTT
>JAXJQT010000469.1:0-2908 GCA_036311025.1 Spirochaetota bacterium | reverse complement strand
GGTTCTATTCGTCAGCCGGCTGCATTTTGCGGTGTAGTAGGTATAAAACCGACTTACGGTCTGGTTTCTCGTTACGGACTTGTTTCTTATGCATCATCTTTGGACCAAATAGGAACTTTTGCCGGAGATGTTTACGGGGCGGCTTTACTTTTGAATTTTATCACAGGCAAAGATGATAAAGATTCTACATCACTTTATTCATTTGACGGTGACTACACTGAAAACTTAAAGCAATCGATTGCCGGTAAAAAGATTGCATATTTTAAAGAATTCGTAGGTGACGGTTTACGTGCAGAATTGAAAACAAAATTTGATGAATCTATAGAAACATTCAAAAAGCTCGGTGCTACTGTGGAAGCGGTAGATTTTCCGGCAATAAAATATGCTATTGCGACTTATTACTTTATTGCAACAGCGGAAGCAGCCGGAAACTTGGAACGTTATGACGGTGTAAAGTATGGTTTCAGAAGCGACAAACAGCAAAACTATGAAGAAATGTTGTTGTCAAGCCGCAGTTACGGATTCGGAAAAGAAGTTAAAAAGAGAATTATGCTCGGAAACTTCGTACTTTCATCAGGATATTATGATGCGTACTATCGCAAAAGTCAGAAATTGCGAACATATATAATGAAAGAAATGGAAAAAGTGTTTGAGAAGTATGACTTGGTTATTGCACCGACAACTCCTGATATTGCTTTTAAATTCGGTGAAGGCGACAGCGACCCTATGAAATTGTACCTCAGTGATATTACAACTGTACTTGCAAACTTGGCGGGAATCCCTGCATTGTCAGTTCCGTGCGGAATGGTCGACGAAATGCCTGTGGGATTACAGATTTTCGGAAAGCCGTTGGATGAAGCTGCGATTTTAAATGCTGCGTATCAGTTTGAACAAGAATTGAAACTTGATTTAAATCCGGATTTATCAAAACTTGCAGATGTAAAAGTGGAAGCAAAAGTTAAAACACAAGAGCGTGAAACTGTAAAACGTGCGTCTACTGTTTATACAAAAGAATTTATTCAGTCGATTTCTGACGGTTATATGAACCGCACGGCTGAAAATGACCGAACTCTTTGTCGTGATTTGGAAGCTTTGGTCGGAAAGAAAATCACGATGTCTGGTTGTATTTACAAAATTAACAGCCTCGGCGGAATCGAGTTTTATACATTGCGTGACAGAACGGGAATGACACAGCTTGTACTTGAAGGTGATTTGGCAAGAACAAAAATTTCTCCTATGTCTACGGTAGAAGTATACGGAATGGTGACAAAAGAAGACCGAAGTCCGTATAAGAACATTGAGATAAAAGTAGAAAAACTAACTGTACTCGGAACTGCAGCTCCTGAATTGCCGTTCCAAATCAGCGGTGACTTGAATAAGCTTAACTTGCCGACAGTGCTTGACCATCGTCAATTGTCGTTACGTAATACAGAAATTGCGGATATTTTCAAAATTCAGGCTGAAATTGCCGGTTCATTTGCGGAATTCTTACGTCAGAATGAATTTATCGAAGTAAAAACTTCTAAAATCGGAGCAAATGAAACAGAGGGCGGTACAAACGTATTTGAAATCAAATATTTTGACAGAAGTGCGTTTCTTGCTCAGTCACCGCAGTTCTACAAACAAATGCTTGTGGGTACATCATTCGAACGTGTATTCGAAGTGGGACCTGTATTCCGTGCAGAAAAACACAATACCGTTCGTCACTTGAATGAATACACAAGTCTTGACTTTGAAATGAGTTACATCAAAGATGAACAAGATGTAATCGATATGCAAGAAAAAATGATTAAGTTTATCTTGAAGAACATAAAAGATAAATATTCTGATGTACTTGAACGCTTAGGTGTGGATATGAGAATTCCGGATACAATTCCTAGAATTCACTTTATACAGGCGTTGGAAATTGCAGAACAGCTCGGCGTAAAAGACATGGACGGAGATTTGTCGCCAGAAGGTGAAAAAACTGTTTGTCGTTATATCGAGGAAAAAACAGGAAGTCAGTTTGTTTATATCGTAGGTTATCCGGTTAAAAAACGTCCTATGTATACAATGCCGGACGAAAGATTGCCGGGATATACTCGTTCGTTTGACTTGTTGTACAAAGGTTTGGAGATTACTTCCGGTGGTCAGCGTATCCATGATTACGAACAGTTAAAAGCTAATATGATTGCCAACGGATTGAATCCGGCTGCGTATAAATCTTATCTTGATGCATTTAAATTCGGTATGCCTCCTCACGGCGGTCTCGGAATGGGATTGGAACGATTGACAATGCGTTTGCTTGAACTTAACAATATTCGTGAAGCAACATTGTTCCCACGTGATATCGGTCGTCTTGAGCCGTAATTGCATCAGAATAAGGAGTTAGAAATGAATAGTTGTTTGGAAACATTAAAAGAACGCGGATTTTTTCAGCAGTGTACAGATGTAGAAGGACTTTCTGCGTTGATGGATAAAGGACCTGTGACATTTTATGTAGGCTGTGACCCTACGGGGGTGAGCTTGCATATAGGTCATATGGTGCCGTTTTTTGCATTGCGTCATTTGCGAGAAGCCGGACATCACGGTATAGCATTAGTCGGCGGCGGAACTGCTCGTATCGGCGACCCGTCAGGAAAAACCGAAATGCGTAAGATGTTGACTTACGATATGATTGACCAAAATGTTGAGAAAATCAAAGCACAGCTTGATAGATTTTTGGGATTTGACGGTAAAACTGCATTTGCGGTAAATAATAAAGATTGGCTTGCAGATTTGAATTATATCGACTTTTTACGTGACATCGGTTCATGTTTTTCTGTAAACAGAATGCTTACTTTCGAAGCATACAAGAAGCGAATGGAAACAGGGCTTAGCTTTTTGGAATTCAATTATCAGCTTTTGCAAAGTTATGACTTCTTAAAAT
>JAXJQT010000468.1:0-1421 GCA_036311025.1 Spirochaetota bacterium | reverse complement strand
TTCAGTTGCGTAAACTTTTATTTGAAGATTTAGGTTTGCAACCTGAAAGAAAAAATAAATCCGGAGCTTCGACGGATGTAGAAGTATTGAAAAAGCTTGCGTTCGTTCATCCGTTACCGCAACTTCTTTTGGATTACAGAACATTCAGCAAGATAAAATCGACGTATACGGAAAATCTTATAGAAATGATAAATCCGCAAACCGGGCGACTCCACACGACATATTTTCAAACCGGTACACAAACAGGAAGATTGTCGAGCAAAGAACCGAATTTGCAAAATATTCCGATTCGCAGTTCCGTAGGTCGTGAGATACGTCGGGCATTTGTACCTCAAGACGGATGGAAACTCATGAGTGCCGATTATTCACAGATTGAGATTTTTTTACTGGCGGAATTCTCAGATGATAAGATTTTGCAAAACGCCATTATAAACGGTGAAGACATTCATGCCGGAACTGCGGCGATTTTGTTTGATAAACAGCCGAGCGAAGTTTCAAAAGAAGAAAGAATGATTGCCAAAACTGTAAACTTCGGGATTTTGTACGGACAGTCGGCGTTCGGCTTGGCAAATGAATTGCAGATTTCTCGTACTCAAGCAGCGACTTTTATCGAAAAATACTTTGAGAATTACAGCGGCGTAAAAAATTATATCGAAACACTCAAAGACTTGTGTCGCAAAAACGGCTATTCTTCTACGCATTGGGGACGCCACAGAACTATAAAGGAAATAAACGAAAAGAATAAGAATATTCGTGAAAACGGCGAGCGAATGGCGGTAAATTCCGTGATACAGGGAACCGCCGCCGACTTGATAAAACAGGCGATGATTCGTGCGGACAACGAAATAAGAAAACGAGGTTTACAGTCGAGATTGTTGCTTCAAGTTCATGATGAATTGATTTTTGAAGTGCCGCCGCAAGAGACAGAAGAGATGAAACAGCTTGTAAAAAATGTAATGGAATGTGACTACGGATTTAAATTGCCGTTGAAAACCAGCATTGAAACCGGCGACACTTGGGGCGAAATGCACTAGATTTTTTTGACTATTACAGGAGCGAAAGTTTTTCGCTCCTTTTTTATATGTAACAGCTCGCTTTTCTTATATATCCGGTTCGTCTTCCGTGTCGATAATGACCAGTCCCGTTCGTGCGATTCGAAATCCCGTACAATGAATGAAAATTGTACTTATCATAAAGCTGCGATTTGTTATTTGCATTTCCTGTTCCTCGTGGTCATAGGAACCGCCTCGACGGATGTGCCAATAAGCATTACCGACATTCATCGCTTTATCTACCGCAACGCCGGTAACCGGAGTGTCTGCGGAAATCTTGCCGTCAGTATTGTTTGAATAAAAATCCCAGCACCATTCACGAACATTTCCCGCCATGTCAAAAATATTTTGTCTCGTACTGCATTTGGC
>JAXJQT010000467.1:0-1826 GCA_036311025.1 Spirochaetota bacterium | reverse complement strand
TCGATACGGAAGCTTTAGTCGATGTATTTTTTAATCTTATCAGTGAAAATAACGTTTCAAACTTATCTACGGCAGAACTTATAAGACATTTCGGTTACAACAGCACGCCTGAAAATGCGACAAAAGATTTTCCGGAAATGATAAGAACATCACTTGTAGGACGAACTCCTATGACTTGTAAATACACAAAACGTACAGGTGAAGAAATTGTATTAAATTTCCAACCAATTGCTCCTGTTTGGCACAAAGGTTTCTGGTATTTATACGCTGCAAATCGTACAAGCGGCGGTTATTCATTCTTAGCGTGTCAAAGCATGAAAGACATTGAATATTTACAACACATTTAACCCAAAAAGGACAGTCACATGGAATGTGAAATTGAAAATGATATAGAACTTCTGAAAAAATATATTCATAATAAAGACAGATTGCTTCATTGTATTTCCACTGCAGAAAACATGGCTCGTTATTCGGATTTATTCAATATCGATTACGATACAGCATATTTTTGCGGATTGTATCATGACCTTGCAAAAGAAATGTCACCACAAGAAATGCTTGAACTAGCAGAATCTTTTATCAAACGAGATATTGTACCTATTGCCTATCTTGACTTTAAACGCAACACGCCGACACTGCTGCACGGAGTAGCATCCGCCGAACTTTTGCTCAGAGAATTCACTGATATTCCCAAAGACAGAATTGTAGCAATATGTTCGCATACACTTGGCGGACAAAAACTGTCAAGACTCGCAAAATATATGTTTATGTTTGATTTCTGTGAACCACGCAGAAGATACAAAGAAGCACATAAAGTTTTTAATATACTTATAAAGGAAAAAGATTTTGACAAGGCGTACCTTGCGACGTATGCATATCAAATAAAAGACCTTTTGGATAAAAAAAAGAACATCTGTCCGGAATCAATAGAAGGTTATAACGAAGCAATAGCATACGCTAAAAGTTAAAACTTTTATCCATTACTTTATAATAAAACAGGAGACACAAAAACTTTTTTGATTAAAAAGTTCGTGTCTCCTTTTTTTGCGTTCAATTTCCTCATTTTTACCGGTAAAACAATACTGAACGACATAGTCTCAAACGTCGTTTAAACAGCGTTTTACGAGAGAAAAACAGGAAAATTAGTAAAAAATCTTTCAACCTTGCAATAAAAATAAAAAAATTCGCATTAAAGCAAATAGAGAAAAGTTTTTTCTCTCAATTTATTATCTAAGGAGACGCAATAATGCAAATATTGCAAGAAAAAACAAATCGTAACTACAAGGATTCAGTCTTTGTCGACCTGCTTAAGCTCGGTATTTAACTGACGTTAAATACTCCGTTCGCATATTTCATATGCTCACCGTTGTTCGCACACGACATTACAGCGAAAGAAAATTTTATATCATTGTACAACGCATTGCACGGTACGAATCTTGATGTGAAAACTACGGATGTACAGCCGGTAATGCTGGAGCGTGTACTTTACATGAAGTACTACAATGACATTGCCATGCTCATTGACGGAAAAATCGTGATTCTGATTGAGCACCAGTCAACTATTAATAAGAATATGCCGTTTCGCTTTCTGGAATATATTGCCAGGATTTACGAGAAGATAACAACAAAAGACGAAAAGTTTGGGCGTAAACTTGTGAAGCTTCCCGTTCCGGAATTCTACGTTTTTTACAACGGCAAAGACGACTATCCGACCGAAAGTGTGATGAAATTGTCCGATGCATTTATGCAACTTGACGGTAAGTTAAAAAATCAGTTCGAAAATGCAAATTATCCGCTTGAAATATCCGTGAAAGTGATTAATATTA
>JAXJQT010000466.1:0-6829 GCA_036311025.1 Spirochaetota bacterium | reverse complement strand
TCTTAAAGGATTACTGCCGGCTCGTTTTTCAGCTTTTTTCAAATCACTTTTCAGCAAAATCAAAGATTTTAACAATCTTGTCCCCTTCAAGAGTAACTTTCCGCGTCCCATAGAAAAATCTGTTGTATAAGCAGCCAATTGTTCTTCCAAATTATCAACCATTATACCGGTGCTCTCGTATTTCCCTTTTAATTCTGACGTCAATACTTTAGCCAAAGTATTACGTGCTTTTACTTTCGATATTCCGCCTTTATTGCAAGCCACGATAATACCGTCAATTTCCGCACGCATTTTTCCGGACAAATCATCAAGATTTATCAAAAGTCCGTCAGCACAAAGTTCCGATATTTGAACATATGCACCGCTTGGATTACTTTCGCTGTCTTTTATATCATACGAGTATTTTACCATTCCGCGTTCCAATAATACTTCCGGTCTTACATTATATCGATTAAATACTACTTCTCCGTCGGCATCGCGCACCGTAGGAAAAAGCGACGGCATGATTTTTACTTTTTCACCGCTGAATGAAGTCAACTCGCCGCGTGCGTCAATGACTATTCCGGTATAGTTATTCTCGTAAGTCTCTCCGATATACGCCGGTAAATCTTGAGTATATTGGCTTCTGTCTCCCAACAAAATATTCATTATAGAATTCTCTCGTCCGTACAATTGAATGCTATATGTAACTTTTATATTTTGATGTCCGAGCGGATATTCAAGTTTATGCAAATGTGCTTGATTTAACAAACTGAACAACAACGCCTTGCGTTCACCCATTGCATCTATGTATTCATAAAGATTCTGTCCGTTATCAGACACTTCGATACTTTTAAAAACTCGATAAAAGTTAATCTCCGCCTGATTCTTAGCTTCCTCTTGCAACAACAAATGTTGTGCCGGATAATTGTAATCACGTCCCAACGTAAAAACCGCGGATGAATAAACTTTCCCGTCTGCCCAATCTACACGATAATTATTTGAGGCAAACACTGAAATAATTGATGTAAAAAATAAAATACACAGAACAAAACTCTTTCGTCTTATCATTTCTTTATCCTGTCATAAATTAGGTAAAAACCTGTCATCGATTAAAAAAAATTATCTGATACGTAACACCTGTCCCACTCTGATTGTATAAGGTGAACGCAAACGGTTTAACCTAGCTAAAGTATCGGCAGATGTCCGATATTTTAAAGCTATTCCGTAAAGAGTATCCCCTTTAGCTACAACATGGTTTGCACTTGCGACAGCAACAGATTGCTTCTTTGCCTTAGCTTTTTGCAACGCAGAATACGAAACAGGAACATACAACTTTTGTCCTTCACGTATTCTGTTAGAATTAACAATTCCGTTAATACTCATCAAAATCCCTTGAGAAACACCGAATCGATACGAAATTGTCGAAAGGCTATCTCCGCGTCTGACGTAATACACTTGATAATCCTGTGCCGATTGATTTTTCAAAACATTATAATTTGCTTTGAGTCTCTGCATATTGTCTTTAGGCAGTCTGATTTTATAACCGTGCTTATCACTCGGAACAAAAGGCGAACGCAAAGCCGGATTAAGTTGCATAAACTCATTTTCCGTAACTCCAGAATACTTTGCTACCAATCTTACGGGACTCGTAAACGGCAAACTGTAATACTCATAATCTTCTTTCCATTCTTTATATTTCAGTCCGAACTTCTCATAATTTTTGATTATATAAACAGATGCGACAAATCTCGGCACATATTTTTGAGTTTCTACCGGAATAATTCTTTTCGCAGCAATATCATAAAATTCACTTGTTCCGGCATTGCGAATTGCACGCTTTACATTGTGACCGCCGTAATTATAACTTGCCAATGCAAGATACCAATCGCCGAATGTATCATAAAGCATTCTCAAATACTTTGCTGCATAACGACATGAAATCACCGGATCTAAACGTTCATCCATCCATTCATTGCGTTTCATTCCAATCCATTTTGCTGTTGCCGGCATAAACTGCCACATTCCGGCGGCTCCCTTAGGCGAATATGCCTGATAATTGAAACCGGACTCTATAATCGGTAAATACGCCAATTCCTCCGGGATTCCGTATTCCACCACAATCTCACGCATTAACGCCGAATACTTTTGAGCTCTGGCAAATGCTTTTGTCAAAAAACCTCTTGCTTTAGTCGTCAAATATGTGATTTCCGCTTGCACTTCTTCATTTATAATCAACGGAAAGTTTTCTCTGTAAAACTTCTCATTGTCACTTTCTTGCAATTTTCTGTTATCTACAACAAGATTGGAAAGCTCATTGATAGTCTTTTCCTGTTCTTCGTCCGACACAAAATCTGCACTCAAATCCTGCGTATAAACAGAATCCCCCAATCGTTCCAACTCCGCCAAATCATCATCGCTTAAATCATTATTTTCCGCTACATTTGCATCTACATTTAAAGCTAAAACGCCGTCATCAATTTTTGAATCTTCTTCGACATTTTCAGTTTGTACAAAATCTTGCACATCGGCACTTACATCTGAAGTTTCAACCTCCGCAACAACCTCACTGTCTACATTTTCTTCCGAATTCACTGTTTCTTGTGCAGTATAACTATCTTCTACATCTTCCAGCGATATATGAGTATTTTCATTATCCATCGGATTTTCTGCTGCTGCTACAAGAATTTCTGACATACCTAAAGTTTGCGGTACATCCGCAGCAAATGCAAAAAATGCACTACCGACTAACAGATAAAATAAAACTACATCCAACTTCCAAAATAGATTCCTTTCCATTCCCATCCACCATTAATTGTATTGTCATAAGGATAATCCACACGCTTAAAATAAAAATACCAAGTCGTCAGCTGCGGAAATACCCATCCTGTTGTTTCCAAATAAACTTCATCTTCGGTCGAAATCTCGGCAAACTTCGGAGAAAAACGAATATTTCTCCCCCATCTTGACGGAATACTCAATTCTTTTACGCCCCATTGTTGAATAGTCGGGTCAAAAAAACGTACCGTAAAATCGTCCGGGATAAAACTATACAACCGCTTTTTACTTCTAATATCGATAGCATATTTGATATTATTGATTAATTTGTTCAAATCTTTATAAATCCAACCTTTTTTGCTGTAAAAAAAGTTGATTTCTTTCTGAATCTGCTTCATGTCGATTCTGTCATCTTTGATTCTGCTCTTTGCCGAAACCTGCACCATTTGTTCCATTACATGAACTGCCGATTGAATGTCATATTGTTCCTTGTAAAGGAGCGACAATTCATACAACAAATACAATTCATCTACTCTGTCACTGAATTTTTCAAGCAACATTTTGTACATACTGATTCGCAAATCCGGATATTCTTTGAGCTTTATAATTCTCAGTCCTATGGTACATCCCAAAGGCGAACCGTTAAACATTATTTGATAATCGTCGCTGCGTACTTTATTCATATAAAATACAGCACGAGGCATTTCGTTATTTTGCCAATAAAAATCAGAAATAAAAAAGTTAAGACAAGATTTAAACGCATTGTCTTGAGTTTGTGTTACCAACGGCAAAAACGATTCAATCGGTTGTTCCAACTTTGCTGCATTTCCCAACCACGAAATCTTTGCATCCAATGACATATTTTCGTCATAAGAAGACAATGCATTTGTCCACAGCGTATTTTGATATTGATTCAACCCGCTTAAAATATTTTCATGACTGCATGAAAATAAAGCTATAAAAAACATATTCAGTAATATTGCTCTGACAACTTTTAACAACTTTTTTCCCCTTACGCTTTTTTTCGTTGTAAATAGACCAAATATTCAGTATTGCCGTAAGTCCCCGTTATCGGACTTTCAATCGGCTCTGCTGCCAATACAATTTCAGCTTCTCGAATTTCGTCACAAACATGATTTAAAATTTTCAATTTCTCTTCTTCATGCCGAACAACGCCGTTAAAATTTCCTGACAGATTCAAAACCGTCTGCAATCTTTTGTATTCAAACTGCGGTTTTATAAGAATTGCCGCTTCTTCAATTTTCAGGATATTAAACAAATGACGCACCAACGGCATACAAGACGTAAAACTCACATCCATAACTGCCACTTGCGGCAAAGGCTGCAAATCACTTTCCTGCAAATCCTGAATCCTTGTATTTTCCATTGTAATCACACGAGAATCTGAGCGTAGTTTAAAATCAAGCTGATTAGTTCCGCAATCTACGGCATAAACCTTAGCTGCTTCATTTTGCAAAAGGATTTGCGTAAAACCGCCGGTAGAACTTCCCGCATCTATACAAACACGATTTTTTACATCCAACGAAAAAACTTCCAACGCCTTCAATAATTTATAAGCACCTCGTGAAACATACGGACAATTTTCTTTAATGTAAAGTTTTATTTCTGAGTCAAACTTTTCACCCGGATGAGTCAAGCGAGCATTCCCGGAAAAGACTTCACCCGCCATAATTTTTCGTTCCGCGGCGTCTATCGTACAGCCGGCTTGGATTGCAACCAAGTCTTTAAGCATTATTTTTTTTGCCATTTATTTTTCCCGTGTCACAAGAAAATCCAAAAACTTCTCAAAGAAATCTCTGTTTCCCGGCAAATCTTTTATCAATTCAAGTGCGTCATTTTTACGCTGATTCATCAAATCTTCCGCTCCGGATATTCCCAAAAAACGAACGATAGAAGATTTCTCATTTCGCTCGTCACTGCCGACCGGTTTTCCCAATACTTCCGTGCTTGATGTTTCATCCAGGATGTCATCTTTTATTTGAAATACATCACCAACGGCTGCTCCGAGCTTATCAAACATTTCTAAATCTTCCGATTCCGCTCCGCCGTTTATCGCTCCGGCTAATAATGACAATTGCAACAAACAGCCCGTTTTATGACGATTCACTTTATTTACCGCATCCAATGACATTTTCTTTTCTCCGGACAAACCTCGTTCGTATTCCAAATCAAGCATTTGTCCGTAAACCATTCCGCAACGTCCGGCTTTTTCTCCGAAAAGTTTTAACAACAACGGCAACTTTTGAGCTTTATTATAACGTGACAACATCGAATAACCTTCAGTCAAAAGTGCGTCACCGACCAAAACACCGTATGCATCGCCGTATAAAACATGCAAAGTCTGCACTCCTCGTCGCAAGCCGTCATCGTCCATACACGGCAAATCATCATGAACCAGCGAATATGTATGAATCAACTCTACAGCCGCTGCCAAAACGTAAGCATCGCTGTCCGGAACACAATAAACTTGATTTGCCTCCAACACCAAAAGCGGACGCACTCGCTTAGAAGGAGCGAACGTTATATGGTTCATTCCCCATTCCAACGATGCAACTGCTGCATTTTCGTGGTACATTAATTTTTTCAGTTCTTCTTCTATATTAAAACGTGAAATTTCATCTGTTATTAATCCCATAATATTTCCTGTTAATTTTAAATTGATAATCTTTTAATAGCGAGAGTTTTTCCCGTGTTGCAATCAATATCTACAAAAACACCTTGCATTTTCCCGTTTTCGACAGACGGAATATAAGGCTGTGTCACTTGTCGCCTTATTTTCTGCAAAATAGCGGAACGTTCCATCCCGATAACACTGTCTATTCCGCCGCACATTCCGATATCGGTAATATAACCGGTTCCTTTGCGAAAAATCACTTCATCGGCAGTTTGTACATGCGTATGCGTTCCTGCCAAAAAAGAAATCTTTCCGTCAAAATCAATCGCAAGAGCTTTCTTTTCATTCATGTATTCTGCATGAAAATCAACAATTACAATCTTACATCCGAACAACTCATTTTCTAAAAGCTTTTCCAATGTCTGAAACGGACAATCTACCGGCGTCATAAAATATCGCCCGAGCAGATTAACCACGCCGACATCTACATCATTGACAATTCCTCGCCACCAGCCTTTTCCCGGAGCATCATAATAATTATGCGGTCGAAGCAACCTGTCATTTTTTTCCAGAATCTCACCGGCATCGGCATTTGACCAAATATGATTGCCCGATGTGACAACATCTATTCCGTAATCAAGTAATTGGTCATAAATTTCTTCGGTAATACCAAAACCCTCATCAGAATTCTCACCGTTGGCGATTACCAAATCAACTTCATTTTCTTTCAGAATTTTCGGTAACTTCATATATATTTGTTCAAGTCCGGGAGTCCCGATTGCGTCTCCCAACATAAGCACTTTAAAGTTTTCCAATTTAATAAAATCCTTTGTTTTTCCTTTTTTATCGGTTTTATTTAAAAAAGCATAATTTTTTTTAAACGCTTATACTTCAATCAGAAATAAAAATCCAATTTTTTGTTAATGACACTGATACAACATATTGTACGTACTTGCAGACATAAAAAAAGAGCGACTCTTCTCGCTCTCTTATTCAATTCTACAATTTTTCTATTTCCTCAGGTGATAAGCCGGTAAAATGAGCAATCATAGAAATCGGCATATTTTCTAACTTCATACTTTTCGCAGTTTCAACGGCTTTTTGATGTACACCTTGTGATATTCCACGTGACAATCCTTGCATAACGCCATCATCAAATGCTTCTTTCCGTTGAACGGCAATGTCTGTATCATAATCATATTCTGCCAATAACATATTTTGTACCTCCGTGGACTTTCGATTTAAATAGTCAGAGAGAAAACCTTTCTTGATTGTCTGTTTTATCGCATTTGTAAGCGGTTCCGGAACATCATTTTCAATGTTGGAACGTACCTGCTCAATAAATTCCGAATATTCTTTCAATGTCTCGCAACGCTTTAAAATAGGGTTTTCCTTATCCACATTAATATTAATCACTTTCACGGATATTTCAAGCGG
>JAXJQT010000465.1:0-2067 GCA_036311025.1 Spirochaetota bacterium | reverse complement strand
GGATTTAAGATATGATGATAACGCTTGCCGTCTTTTGCCACAAAGAAACGCTCATAATCTCCGGACGTCACTATCGTCACATCTGTCGTTTGAATATATCCGGACACGCTTCCTTCCGTAAAAGGGTCCTTTATTGCAATATTCCACTCTCTTTTGCCGTTAAACAGCCCGGAAAGCACAATGTCGCCGCCGCCGTTAATAATAAAATTATCAATACCTTCAGACTTTAAATATTGGCAAATCAATTCCAATATTTTCCCCTTTGCAATTCCGCCCACATCTATAGCCACATTCCCTGAAAGAGTTATTTTACCATTTTCAAAAGCAACTTTATCCGTACCGCATTTTTTCAAAGTTGTATTAATCTGTTGCGGATTCGGAACATCTGAAGCATTTTCTATATTCCACAGCTCAATCAACGGAAACAGAGTGTAATCAAAAATACCACCGGTCGCTTTATTATAAAAATCAGCTGTTTGTAACATTTGATAAATATCTTGATTATCACTCATTCCGGTTTGATTCAATCGATAAATTTCACCGTAGGTCTGCTTGGATGAAAAAATCTTATCGTATTTATCTGCAATTTCAAAAGCTTCATTAAGAATCTGTGTCGCATTTTTTTTATTGGAAAAAAATTGGATATTTAAAACAGTCCCCATTACAAGTTCCGTTCTGTTATGCTTTTTTATCGCACATAAAGGCAGAGAAACAGCAATCAATAAAACAATACAAATACTACGCCGAATTTTCATAATTTTAATTCACTCCCGCCTTTTCGAATTATTTTCACACCGTCATTTTCCGAAAGCCGGACAATCGTAGAGGGCGTTCCCGGTAAAAAACTTTTGTCAAATACAAACAAATCTACTTGCCCGTCAAAAGCAGCATGCATATCTGCGACATCTTCCATTGGCGACTGTCCGGAAAAGTTCACGCTTGTAGAATAAAGGACTTTTCCTGTTTTGACAGATAATTCTTTCAGTACATCCCACTCAGGCATTCGTACACCACTCGTAGTACCGTCATGATTATCAAAAATAAAAGTAAAAGGACCGGGCCAATTTTTTTCCAGCACATCTACAAACGGTTTATAATCAACTCCTAATTCTTCCAATTGATTTATATCGCTGATAAAAAATAAAAAAGGCTTATCATCACGCCTTTTTATCATTCTTACTTTTTCTGCAACCTTTTGCGTAAACAAAAAACCATAAACCGTATCCGACGGCATAATCACAATCCCGTCATTCGCCAAAACATTTGCAATTTTATCTACGGGATAACCGCCGTCAATATAGATAGTCTCACTCATTTTCTATTCCAAAAACAATCAATAAAATAAACACCGAAACAACCAAATAAAACAAAGCACTGACAACTTGCTTCATTTTTTGTATTTTTTCTACTTCCGATGTCACTCGAACATACTCTTTCAAATAAGTATTACTTTCTCCGATATTCAACGTCACACGTTTTGAAGCATTATCACGAATGCGAAAAAGAACTTTTTTATTATTATCAAAAAACCCCATATTATTCGCCAATTCTTCTTTTGCACTTTCATTCGTTTGTGAAGATTTCAAATACGTAACATATTCATCAAGATTAGTTTTTTCATCATTCAAATATTGCATATAATTTTGCAGAGCTTCTTTCTCTTTTCGCAATTTATATCCTTCAATCAAACCGTTACTTCCCAGTATCAGCTGATTTAAAATTACAGATAGAACAATCGCAAAAATTAAAAACAGAGCTTTTTTCATAATCAGCTTGCTCCTTATTCAGTAAGATATTTTATAAAAATATAAAAAAACACCCCGAACAAAAACTTCCGGGGTGCATTCATTTCAAATTAAAACTTCAATTTTAACAATCTGTCGATTGCTTCTTCTACGTTGCTTTTTTCACCAAACGCCGAAAGTCTGAAATAACCTTCTCCGCACAAACCAAATCCGGCTCCCGGTGTTCCAACAACTTGTGCTTCATTTAAAAGCTTGTGGAAAAAATCCCAGCTTGAGAAATTAGCCGGTGTCTTTAACCATACATAAGGAGAGTTTATTCCGC
>JAXJQT010000464.1:0-10059 GCA_036311025.1 Spirochaetota bacterium | reverse complement strand
CTATGACAATGACCGCGGTGCGTCAATTTTGACAGCAGTAGACTTTGCAATTTATCCATTGAAAAACAAATTGTTGAAAGTGGGAACAAAAGAAGAAATCGTTGTCGGAAAAATGGACTCACCTTTAATGGAAGAAGAAGACGGATATAACAAAGATAAACGTCAGATCGACTTCTTATCAAGCCCATTTGTAGGTACTCAATGGAAAAACTTGTCTGCTAACTTAGGGGTAACTTTCTCTTATACTAACTACCAAGACGGAATAAAATTTACTGGAACAGACAAGAAAATCTCGACAAACTTGTTCACATTCAACACTATTTGGGCTGATTTTACTTACAGCAATATTTCTAAAGTATTGAAGAGCGTAGAATTCTTGTACCAGATGGAAGTTAACTACTACGATGCTTACTATACTACAACTTCAGAAGAAGTTTGGGGTGTTATGGGTAATTCTATCCAAGCTAAGAGTATGTACAACCAAATGAGAGCAACTTTGTACTTTGATAAAGACATCAGCTTAGGTGTTGGTTTTATCTTAAGAAACTTTTATGGGGATCAAAAGACTTCACTCTATAATCAAATTAATGCACAGATGATTGATAATATGACAGATAAACAAGCATATCTTGTTAATGGAAGAAAGGGTGATTTGGCAACGGCTAAAGGTTTATTAAAAGAAGCTTACTGGAACAACAGAACTGACTACTGGAACGTAGGTTGGGCATTACAGTTCAAATGGAAACTTCCATTGGAAAAACTTCAATTCCCTACATTCTTCGTGAACTTAGGTCTCGGTTGGGATCCGTTTGATGATGACGGAAGTACAACTTGTAACTGGTACACAGGAAATGACTCTGCCGGACAATCAAGCGTATACAAAAACAACAAAGACTGGAATGAAGAAACATCAGTATTCACAGTCGGTTTACAGTGGGATTTCTAAGGAGGAAACATAAATGAAAAAAATAATTTCTTTAATAGCTGTTACAAGCATCCTCCTAATGGGACTTGTATCTTGTAACATCGAAACACCTCGTTCTTATTCTGGAACTTTGAAAATTGTAGTTACAAATATTCCCGCAGATGTAAAAGCTGTTTCATTTTGGGGAAATCCTAACGAATGGAAACTTGCTAACATCGAAGCAGACAAAGAACTTTACATTGTAGATGTAGAAGACGGAATGGCAACATTTAATCTTGAAGGATACAACTTTAGTCAAATTTTGTGGTGCCAAATAGTGCCTATGACAAGTAAAGACATGGCATTAAATGACTCTACTTGGTGGCAGACTGCATTCAGCGGAAGTGGTACTTACGCAAATGCAGAAAACAACCTTGTATATGATTTTGCTGCAAATGGAGCCAATGACCCAATGACATTAACATTGGACGTAAAAACTGTATATGGAAATTCATTTGTAATTTTTAAAGATCGTTTTACTACAGAAAACTACCAAGGTGCTTTTAAAGCAAGTTGGTAATAAAAAAACTATCTGTCGGATAACCGGCAGATAGTTTTAAACAAAAGAATCAGCTAAAAAGCTTGCGATTCCTGAGCATGTCGAAGGATCAAAGCCTAGATTCAAAAAACAGGAACAATCAGGCATAGCCTGATGAAAATAAAATAATTATTTTTTAAGGAGACAAAAATGATTAAACTTAAAAACTTATGGAAAATTGCATTGGCAACAATGGCAATGTCTGCAATGTTAGTTGCTTGTGATACTGGTTCTGACGATGGTAAAAAAGAAGCAGTAGCGGACTGTGTTTCTATTACAGTTGAAATGGACAAAATTTCTACTGCATGGGGTGGTTCATCTTTAAAACCGGCTTTCTCTATTTTATACTTGACAGAAGCACATGTTGAAGCTGCAGCTGGAGCTGCTTTAGATCCTAAAGCTGTAGGTTCAACTGCAAGTCCAGTATACCAACTTTCTGCTGAAGGAAACCTCGCAGTTGATACCCCTGCGACTGGAACATGTGTTCCTTTCGGTCTTGATACTGGTAAGTTTTATGACGGTGTAGCTACAAAAATTACAGATAAAGATGTAACTCTTTTTATAAAAACCGCATCTATTAATAAGAAACAATTTCAGCAATTAGGCGAAGGTTTTGAAGGTATAGAAGCAGGAAAAAGTGCAGTTGAAGATACAGATGTTGAATTGATGGATTTAACTGAATACAAACCGTATGCACTTGCACTTGTTGATGATGCTTCTGGTGATTTGACAGGTTTTGCTTGTGCATGGGGTGGATATTTAGTTCCTGTAACAGCAGAAGCTACATTCCCTACAGATGCAGAAAAGAAAGCTCCACTTGTTTATGATTATAAAATTTTGTCACAGATTAGAGGTTCTTTAGGTGGTGTAGATTGGGACGGTAAAAAAGTTGTTAATGTTTCTGGAAGTACTTTAACTTATGAATTTGAATGTGCTGTAGATACAGAAAATGAATTTGCAGTTACAACTATTGCAGGTTGGTCTGGAGATAAATATTGTGGTGCTGAAGTGACAGTAGGTGGTGCTGAAGTTTCTCTTGTTAAAGGTGGTGAAAAGAACGCAACTGTTAAAGGTCTTGAAGCAGGAAAAACTTATGTTCTTACTGTAGATTTTTCAACAGAAAATGTAAAAGCTAAAGTTGCAGCAAAATAATTTTTAGTTATTTGAAACAGCATTAAACGGGTTTCGGGCTTGTTCCCGTACCCGTTTTTTAGTTTACGTTCTTTAGAATGAATGATTTAGGATGTTGGAGGAGAAATGAAGAAACTATTATCCTTCTTAATACTTTTTTGTTTTTTGTTTGCTTGTGATAATGTTGATAGTTCACAAAAGGATGAAAGTTTATCCGGTAAGGTTACTGCAAAAATCACAGTAGAAAAGACAAAATTCTTACCGATAGAAACTGTTACTTTCAATGGAGACACAAGTGTTTTTGTTGACGGTGCAGTACAAGCCAAAGTTTATGAATGGGCTGTTGTAAATGAAGCTGGTGAAAATGTAGATTTTACAAATAACGGTTCATCCATTACTTTAACAGAGACTAAAGCCGGTAAATATCAAGCTTCTTTGACTGTCAAACAGGCTAATCTTACAAGTCAAGTCGCAAAGAAAACAATCTATCGTATAGACAGTGAAACTGTTTATGTGCGAGTGAAAGTTCAGCCACCTGCAGGTACTGATGCAATGTACTTGGCACATACTAACGGAATAGCAAAAGAAAGCGGCAATCCTATTGATATAAGAGAAACGCCCGGTACAGAGTGGGCAGCTTATGCTACACTTTTACAAGAAAGAGATGCAACTACAGGTGAGTATTTGTACAAAGACGGCGACTTCTTTTACAGAGATTATATAGTAGAAGCTGCGACCTTATTCGAAGTACAACCTACTCAAGGCAGTTGGGGAAGTAAGGCACGAAGAGGAAACGGAAGTTCAGATTTTAAGTACAGTATTACACCATGTTCGGGAACAGCAGAAAATCCTAGGGTGATTGAATTAATCGGAGTGACGACTTCAACATCTAATGATAATGAATTTCACTGGGGATTTAATACCGGAGATATTACAACAGTAGAAAGAAAACCATTGCTTGTTTTTGCAGAAGAAGCAAATGAGTACAAACTTTTATGGAATACTCCGGCAACAAATAAAGTTGTATTCGGTGAAAAAGACACAGCCGGAACAGAGTTGACAGCGGAAGATGATATAGTTGACGGAAAGACATCCGGATATTGTGCAACTTTTGCCAATCTTGAACCAGGTAAAACTTATTATTATAAGTTTGCTGATGACGACTATGTTTATTTTAATACTCCGAAGGCGACAGATTTTACTTTTGTAGCTTGTTCGGATCACCAATTAGTTAATGAGAGTATCGAAGCCGGAGCAAAAGCTATAGTAGAAAAAAATCCGGATTTTGTTGTTTCATGCGGAGATATTTGTAATAACGGATATTCTTCTACAGAATGGGAAAAACGTTTCTTTGAATTATTTGTATCTAATATCGCAGGATTACCGTTTGCTGCAGCTCCGGGCAATCATGACGGATGGAATCTTTTTGCCGATGTTTTGGGACAAGAAAATCGTTACCACTCATTTGTATACGGGAATACACGTTTTATCATGTTGGATGTAGAGGCGGCATATACGCCGGATACTCAGCAATACAAATGGTTGGAAGAAATCTTAAAAAATGACACATCGACATGGAAAATTGTTGCATTGCACGAGAGTCCATATTGTTGTGTACCTACTCATTATTCTAATCTTTTAGTTAGAGATAACCTCGTTCCGTTGTTTGAAAAATACGGAGTAAACCTTGTAATCGGCGGACATATGCATGCTTACGACAGAACAAAAATTGTAAATGGTGTGCAGTATGTAACTTTACCGTGCTTAGGTGCAAGTCCATCTGGCGGAACAGTCAATACTGATGAGGATTTTTATCACAAACATGACTTAGGAAAAATGGGATTTGCTTTAATCACAGTAAGTGATGAAGCGATTTCCGTAAAAGTTCAAACAAACGCCGGTGCAGCGATAGATAGTTTTTCTATCGATAAATCCGGAAACGTAACAGAATAAAATATAAGGGGAAATGATGAAACGAATAATTAATTTAATTTTTACATTAGTAGTATCAATGTTGTTTGTGTTCAGTTGTGCAGATCCGTCTACAGATAGCAACAACAATAATAGTAGTAATGGTGGCAGCAATGGTGAAAATAATACTATTGAAAAAGTTGCCCCTGGAACAATAGAAGAAACTCCGGAAGATGTACAAATTGTTATTAATGCAAAAGAAAAAGTTGCACCGGAAGAAGATGACGCTATTCTTTTTTATTACAGACCGAATGGTGATTATGAATATTGGAACTTATGGCTTTGGGCTGATAATGAAGCTGGCGTAAGTGTTAATTTTGAACCAGAATTTATAGATGTTGACGGAAAAAAAATTGCATATATTGATTTCAAAACTAATCCAAATGTTCCTTCTCGTATTTTAGAAATTATTGGTGAAAACGGTAAAATAAATTTTCTTGTAAGAAAAAGTACCCCCGCTAACGAGTGGGCAGCTCAAACAAAAGATTTGTCATGGACTATGTCTATGGGAAGATTTTTTGGTGTAGTCGAAGGTGTAAATTCTGTTTATGTATTAGAAAAAGATGCAAAACCTCAAATCCTAAGTGCAGCTATGATTAATCATTTGGAGATGAAACTTACTCTTTCATGTAAATATGCGATTACTGGTAGTCCGTCAGATAATGGTTTTAAACTGACAGCAGCTGATGGTTCTACAATCAAAATAGAAAATATGAGAAACTTTCAGTACAGAGCAAAAGATGATCAAGAAATTTTAAAAAAATATAACTATACAACTACATTTTGGGTAAAACTCAGAGAAGGAATGAATGTGGAAAAAGTTTGGAAAATTTCTCATGACAGTTTTATTCCAGGAGATGGATTAAAAGTAGCTTTAAATGAACTTTACAGTATTACAGCTGCAGAAACAGAAGCTATTAATGAAACATTAGGAGCTATTTACACTTCTGCCGGTACAACTTTCAAAGTTTGGGCTCCTTTGGCAAGTGATGTAAACTTGCTTATCTATGATGACTGGAAGCTAGCAAAAGAAGATGGAAAAAATAATAATTTTATCCTTACTGAAGAAGAAGCTGCAGCTGCAACTACACCAAACGGCGGTGAAAGAACTCAAATGGTGTTAGATAAAACTACAGGTGTATGGGCAATAACTGTAAATGAGGATTTGAAAGGTAAATACTATACTTACGAAATCGTAAACGGTGGAGAGGCGAATAGAATTTGTGATATTTATGCAAACTCTGCAGCTCCGGACAGTGTAGCCGGACAAATCGTAGATTTGGCTACAGATACAGCTGCTCAACCTGCAGGCTGGGAAAATGAATATACAAACCCATTTACCGGAAGCTATACTGACGCTGTTATTTACGAAATGCACGTGCGTGACTGGTCAAAAGCTTACGGCGGTGACGGTAAATTTATCGAACTTGCAAAAAGTGCAGAATTTATTGCACACTTGAAAGATTTGGGAATTACTCACGTTCAGATTTTACCTGCATTTGACTATGCAGAAAGAAATGATGACCCTAACTACAACTGGGGATACAACCCTTACCAATACAACGTACCGGAAGGACGTTATGTAGAAAACCACGACACAGATGGACGCGAAGCTGTAAAACAATTCAGAGAATTGATTTTAGCATTACACAATGCAGGAATTGCCGTAAATATGGACGTTGTTTACAACCACACTAACGGAACAGGCGTAGGTTCATTGTTTGATATGACAGTTCCTTATTACTACTATCGTTTGGCTAACGGTACTTATTCTAACGGTTCCGGATGTGGTAACGAAACAGCTTCTAACACAGCAATGTTCAAAAAATACATTATCGAAAGCTTGAAGCACTGGATGAAAGATTACCACGTTAACGGATTCCGTTTCGACCTTATGGGACTTCATGAAATCGAAACAATGAAAGAAATTTATGCAGCATTAAAAGAAATCGATTCAAATGTAATGGTTTACGGAGAGCCTTGGACCGGAGGAACTTCTGAAGTTAAAAATGGAATTACTGCTGATAGTAAGAATAGAATTGATGAAATGGACGGTGTAGGAATGTTCAATGATAACATCAGAAATGCCATCAAAGGTGCTGAATTCGGCGGATTCCAACACGGATTTGTTCAAGGTCTTTATAAAGATAATGCAGGTAAAGATCTGGCAGCAGAAGTAATTAAAGGATTAACTGGTTCTTCTAATTTGACAACAAAACCGGGACGTTCATTGAACTATGTAGAATGTCACGATAACTACACATTGTTCGATAAACTTGCTATGTCTTACTTAGAAATTGAAGAAAGAGATTCTACACAAGGAAGTTTATTGGCTGATTTAATAGCTGCAGGCGGACTTGAAACAGTAAAAGCTCAAAACAAAATGTGTGCTGCGATTATTTTCTTAGCTCAGGGAACTCCGTTTATCAACGGCGGACAAGAGTTTATGAGAACTAAAAACGGTGACCACAACAGTTACAGATCTTCAGATAAAGTTAATGCAATCGATATGAGCTTTGTAGAAACAAACAAAGACGTTTACAATGTGTACAAAGGTTTGATTGCATTGCGTAAAGCAAACAAAGATACTTTCGGTGCTAAAACAAATACAAAAGCAGAAAAAGTTAATACAGATGGTAGTGTAATTAAATACATAGCCGGTGATTTTGTAGTTTATTTCAATGCAGCAAAAGCAGATTTTGCTATCGACACTACAGGTTATACAAAAGTTGTTGATGTAACAAGCGGTGCAGTTGTAGAAAGCGATACTTTACCTACAAATGTAGCTGCAGGAAGCTTTGTTATCTTGAAAAAATAATAAACTCTAACTAACAAGGGGATTAAGCCATGGTGAGCATATGAAATGTGTGACCGAAGTATTTAACGTAGTTAAATACCAAGCATAAGCCTCTTGTTATTTTCATTGCCGGGATTAGCTTGTCATATCTCGGCTTATTTTTAAAATAAGGAGTAAATCTTGAAACAGTTCAGAATTTTTCTTTCATTAATAACTGTAATCTTATTTATATTTAGCTGTACAGAACCTACTACAGACACAGAAAAAAAAGACGAAACAAAAAAAATCCCTGTTGAAAGTATAACATTATCAGAAGAAAGTATAATTATAACTTCACCGGATTCAATAAAACTAACAGCAAAGGTTTTACCCAGAAATGCAGATAATGCTACCGTAACATGGGCATCAAGTGACGAGACTGTAGCAAAAGTAGTAGACGGAACTGTAACAGGTGTAAAAAAAGGAGAAGCAATAATTACAGCTACTGCCGGAGAAAAAACGGCAACTTGTACGGTAACAGTAAAAGAACGTACTCAAAACAGCTGGGAGACATCTTCATTACCGGGGGATTATAAATTAAATAATGAATTCTGGGACAATGCCAGCGTATATTTTGTACTCACAGACCGTTTCTACAACGGAAATGAAGCAAACGACACATCTTACGGTCGTGAAAAAGGTAACCCGATTGTTAAAGAAGATGCCGGTAAGTTTTACGGAGGAGATATTGCCGGACTTACAGCAAAACTTGATTACTTAAAAGATTTGGGAATCAATGCTATTTGGCTTACGGCTCCTTATGAACAGATTCACGGTTTTTGTACCGGTGGAAGTAGTGAGTTTTCACATTATCCATATCATGGCTACTATGCAATGGACTATACAAATATGGATGCAAACATGGGAACAAAAGAAGAATTTAAAACTTTTGTAGATGCTGCTCATGAAAAAGGAATCCGTGTCGTACTTGATGTAGTAATGAATCATCCGGGATACAATACATTAGAAGATGCAAAGCGTTTATTTCCAGGAATTTTGAAAAATACTTTCACTGACGGTGTAACAATTACAGCAAAAAATTATCATGATTATATTGATTACAAGAATTGCGGAACAAACGGATGGGACGACTGGTGGGGCGGAGATTGGATCCGTGCGGGTCTTTGTAAACATTACAAAACCGGCAGTGGTGATTTGAAAGGTTCTTGCGGTGGTTCTTTACCTGACTTTATTACAGAAAGCAATAATGCAGTCAGTCTTCCTGCATTCCTTAAAAAGAAACATACAGCAGAAATGGCAGAATATTATCCTACTGAAGGATACAGTGTTGTATCATTTGAAGAAAAAGAAAACTACCGTGTAAGAGATTACTTGATTTATTGGCTTTCAAGCTGGGTAAGAGAATTCGGTATCGATGGATTTAGATGTGACACAGCCAAACATGTTGAAAAAGAAGCTTGGAAACAATTAAAAATTGCTTGTACACAAGCATTACGAGATTGGAAAGCTGCAAACTCAGACAAAAAAGTTGATGACAGTGATTTCTGGATGACTGGTGAGCATTGGGGACATGTTGTAGGTAAAGATTCCTATTATACTGACGGAGGCTTTAACTCAATGATAAACTTTAGTTTCCGTACTGTTGTAGGTTCAGCATTGACTAATGCAGCAAGTATAGAAACAACTTATTCTGATTATGCAAGTAAAATCAATACGGATTCTGATTTTAACGTACTAAGTTATATCAGTTCTCATGATACCGGAGCTCAAGATTCAAAAGGTTTGTTCTATTCAGATTATTCACTTAATGATGTAAATAAACAAATGATTGCCGGTTCATTACTTGCGATGTGTCCGGGAGCTATTCAAGTTTATTACGGAGACGAAGCCGGTAGAAAAAACAGTAATGCAACGTTTAGTGGTGATTTAGATCAAAAGAATCGTTCACAAATGCCTTGGGCTGAAAATGAAGCGGGATATAATGCAGAATTGCCTTATTCTTTTGACAAGGATATCCATGCTCACTGGAGTAAAGTTCTTAACTTCCGTGCTGCTCACGTAGCAATCGGTGCAGGTAGCCACAAACAGGTAACAGATGTTACTGCCGGCTATGCATTCGCACGTGAAAAAGGCGATGATAAAGTCGTTGTTGTAATGGGAGCTGCAGCCGGTGATGTAACAGTTGACGTTCGTCAATCGGAACTACTCAGGTAAAAGACGCTTATACCGGAACAGTCGTAACTGTAACAAACGGAAAGGCAACTTTCAATGTAACAGATGCTAACAACGGTACATTATTAATCGAAGCTGCAGAATAACTTTAAAAAAGGAGGCAAAAAAACTTTCGATTAAGAAAGTTTTGTGCCTCCTTTTTTTGTTTGTCGGGGACAGACCCTGATTCTAAAGCAGAATAAATGTCTGTCCCTTATTCCCCCGACGAATATTCTTTTTCCGTGACATCCTCCCATACCTCATAAAAAGGATAATCCTCCGCCCGCTTTCCAAGCCCAGCCCGGATGACATTTTGTTCGATGTACACAAAAACCCGCACCAAGTCGGTCAAATCTTCAATGATTCTGCTGAAAAATCTGTCCTTCCAAGCACTTCCCTCTGAATTGAAAGTTCTGTTTACCCATTGCGTAAAACGTTGTTTTATGT
>JAXJQT010000463.1:0-1091 GCA_036311025.1 Spirochaetota bacterium | reverse complement strand
AAATATTACCGAAGTTTCCCTGTTTATCGATAAAATATTCTTTGTTTGCCAACACAACCAATGCATCAACGATTGAAGCATCACCGTGCGGATGATACTGCATTGTATTTCCGGCAACATTTGCGACTTTGTTATAACGTCCGTCATCTTTTTCGTACATTGCATGAAAAATACGACGCTGAACCGGTTTTAATCCGTCCGCAGCATCCGGAATAGCACGATCTTTTATTACATAAGACGCATACTCCATAAAATTGCGATCAAATAAATCATTAAGGCTATTCATACTGTTGCGTCTCCTATATTAAGTTTTCCATAATATAATCTTTTCTTTCCGGAGTATTATTTCCCATATAGAAACCGAGAGATTTTTTTATTTCATTCAAATGTTCTACGGTAACTTTAGTCAATTTTATATCATCTCCGATAAACTGTCCGAACTCTTTCGGTGATATTTCTCCCAAACCTTTAAAACGAGTAATCTCGTGATTTTTTATTTTTTTCATCGCCTTTTCTTTTTCTTCTTCAGTATAACAATACACAGTTTGTTGCTTGTTTCGCACACGGAACAACGGCGTTTCAAGTATGTACAAATGCCCTTTTAGAGGAACTTGCTCAAACAATACAAGGAAGAAAGTCATAACGAGATTTCTGATATGAAAACCGTCTACATCGGCATCGGTAGCAATTACGACTTTATTATAACGAAGTCCCTCTATACCGTTTTCAATACCGAGAGCTTTCATCAAATTATAAATTTCTTCATTTTTATAAATAGTCGATTTTGTATGCCCGTAAGTATTAAGCGGTTTACCGCGTAAAGAAAAAATAGCTTGAGTCATTACATTACGACTCGGTCCGATACTTCCGGAAGCAGAGTCCCCTTCGGTGATAAAAATCATCGTATTTTCTCTGTCTTTGGCATATTTAGGATTTTCATCATTATAATGAATCTTACAATCTTTTAATTTTGGAATATTTAATGCAACTTTTTTAGACTTTTCTCTTGCTTCTTTTTGAACCTTCTGAAATTCACTGCGAATCATTTCATTGTATTTAATTCGTTCTAAAATTTTATCAGCGATTTCTTT
>JAXJQT010000462.1:0-5146 GCA_036311025.1 Spirochaetota bacterium | reverse complement strand
TTAGTTAATTTTACTTTTTTTGACATAAAAAACTCTTTTCCAGAATATTAGTTGAAGTTACTACAATTTAGAAGATGTGTCTAAGAATAAAAAAACGTAAGTCGCTTTTTTTACAACTTACGTTTTTTGTTTTTATTGAATAGCTATTTTTTTAATTACTCTTTCTTAATTCCGTTTTTATCAACTCTATAAGTTCCCGGAGTCGGAGCATTCATATTACCATCTTTTCCTCCGGTAAAGAGTTTATCTTTGTTGCTATTTGTAATTATAAGATTCACACTTGTAGTACCTAAGAAAGTATACACGTAATCATTTCCATTTAATGTCATTTTTACACCCGGCCATTTACCTAATATCTCTTTCCCTGCATCTGTCCAAGCATAAATGTAGTTATAATTATAAGATTTCGCAACCTTGATTATTATAGTATTTTCATCCCATCCATTAAATCTAGTCGATGTTTCGTCACTTGTATGAAGCGGAGATTTTTCTATTTTCAAAATATTTCCTTTTGAATCAGCTTCTACAATTCCCCATGAGAAATTAGCATTATCTTGTTTTCTGATTTTGATAGAATATTTTCCATCCTTGTATGTAGCTTTCAACAATCCGGAAGCTGATGACGGTGAAGTTGTTCCGCCAAGTAACAAATGATCTCCAAAGAAATAAATAGAATTTCCGCTGTCCGGAGTATCACACTCGATTTCATATTCTACCATGCTACCGGCAACTTCCAAATCTCCATACATAATTTCATTTAGTGCTGCTTCAAATTGATTGTCCGCATCAATAGGATACCAATTCTTATGAGGAGTACTTTTGTCACTAGGATTATCAGTCCCGCCGGCAACCGCCATGTCTTGTAATTTATCCGCTAAAGAATCTGTCGCATTTATCCCCATATAGAATACTGGAATACCATTTCCTGCTAATAAAGAAGATTTAGTTACTGCATTTTTAAATGAATCGAGAAGCCCCTGTGTAGTTCCACTACTATCTTGTGGTTGACCGTCAGTAATAACAACTACAGCTTTACGTCTGTATTCTTTATAAATATCATCTTCCATCTCATATTTCTTATTATTAAGAATCTTTTCCAGTGACGGTCCTGTCGGAGTAACTCCGGAAGCTTTTAAAGCAGCATACGATGAACGAATATCATCTGCAGTCCATCCTTTTTTCAGCGGTAACTCTTTCATCGTATTGTTCAATGACATAATTCCGATATTAAAATTCTTGGCAAGTGCTACAGCCGCATTATCCATTCGTTTTTTTAATGTCCCGATTCTGTTGGAATTTGCCATCGATCCGGAATCATCGAGTAAGAAATAAACATTAGGAGCAAGTATAGCTTCCAAATAATTTTCTCCTTCGGCTACCAATGTTCCCGGATTTTCTAAGACAATTTCATTACCATCTTTGTCTGTAATAGGATTACCGTCTTTATCAATCATTCTATCAATAAGAGATCCCTGTCTGTCACCACTCAAATATCTAAATTGTGTCTCATCAAGAACTGTAATTCTGATTTTATACTTAGTACTTAAATCAAAAGCTCCACCTTCCATAATATCCTCAGAGATAGTCCACTCAAAACATCCATCATTCTCTGTTCTTTCGGCAATGGTATAATTTGACACACTTGTAGCTTCCGGTACAAGTTCTATCTTCACATCATTATCAAATCCGACACCTTCCCAAGTAATATCATTTTGAGTTCCGATATAAAGTTTTTTCCCTGTCGGAGCTAAGAATTTTAAGAACGGATTATCTACTTTTTCTAAAGAAAAAGTTACATCACTGATGCTTTCAACTTTATTCTTTTCATATTCCTCTGCAGAAAGAGTATCGTTATAAGTTAAGTTTTCAATCTTGATTTTATATGTAGAATTTTCATCTGCCAACTCATCAAGACTAATATTGGAGTCCGATACAAATTTTCCTAAATTCCAGATAAAAAGCCCATTGTTATCAGCGTTTTCTACAATTTCTGCCACTTGCGTAAAATCGTTCGTATTATCTCCGTTTTGTTTTACTAGATAAATTGCAACTTTATCATCAGGCATATCAGTACTAAGCCATCGGATATTCATATTAATTGTGTCATACAAGTAGAAATAATTATCCTTCTCATTTCCATTCTCATCTTTTCCTCTGGACGTAGGAGATGTCAACTCTATGGTAGGTACAATTTTTTTGAGTTTAAAAACTTCATCACTTCTGTCACTTACTACAACATCCGCACTTTCGTCAGCATTCGGAATTGTTGTAATTCGTATTTTATAATTTTCACCAACATTAAATCCAACATTCTGATCTATATACCAATAACAACTTCCTTGATTTTCGAAATTATCTTCAAGAAGATATTCAACTCCGGTTGCTGTATCTATTAGTTCAACCTTTACGTAATTACTTTCTACATCTTTTGTAGTCCAAGTAATTGTTGTATCTGTTTTGAAAGTAAATTCTTCACCGCCGTTAGGTGATGTAATGATAATTTCCGGTCGCAGTTTATGTTTTACTTTTACTTTTTTCTCTGCAAATACCTCCGGATCTTCAGCTGATTTCTTATGAGGTGATGTTGCTCTGATGGTAATTTCTGTTTCTTCTGTTATTTCGTTGTCTCTCCAGATAGAAAGCCCGATAGAACCTTGTTGCTCTCTATGTACTACATCTTTTTCTGTAATACTCCAAACTACATCTTTAAATTCTTCCGATACATCTTCCGGCAATAATTTTGCAGAAAATCCACATTTATTTCCATCATCATAGATTACGTCCACGCCATCTATAACAATTTTTTCAACAAAAACAGAATTATCCGGTATCGGTATTACCTTAAAATTAATTTTTGCAACCTTTTTACCGTCGTTTGTAGTTACTGTAATGACAGTACTTTTTCCTATACAATCTTCACCGCCGGCAAATATTTTTCCTGTTTTTTTATCTAATATTGCAACCTTTTCGTCGTCAATCGTGATAGTAACACTTTTGTCGTCTGCATTTTCCGGATAGATTATATAATCAAGTACATATTCACGTCCGGGTAATCTTTCTATTTCTGTTCCGCTGACTACGGATATTGATTCTACATGTATAGGTTCCGGTGGAGGTGGCGGAAGCTCTTCTTCTTTCGGCGGTTCAATTACCAATTCTTCCGTTGCCAAAAACGGATTGTTCAATGAACAACCGCAAACTGTAAAAATAAGCAATCCCAAAGTAATCATTTTTCTCATGGCTACTTTTATTTTTTTCATATTTATCCCCTTTATTATAAAGACAAAAATAAGTCTGTTTATTTTATATTTTTAATTATAAGCAAACTTCGTACCTAGAACTTTAAATCCTCACAAAATCTATAGTAAAAACAAAATAAAGAATATTGACAAACCATATAATCAAGTCTATATACTCTACCAAACTACTAGGAAATATATTTCGCAGGTAGTTTGACAAAGGAGTGTATTATGGACGGAATGGGATGGAATTATTCTGATAAAGTAAAAGAACATTTTCTTCGTCCGCATAATGTTCTTGATGTAAACGAAGAAGAATATAACGCCGACGGAATCGGTTATGTCGGTTCTCCGGCTTGCGGCGATATGATGAAAATTTTTATTAAAGTGCAAGATGATAAAATCGTAGATTTGAAATGGCAAACTTTCGGTTGTGCAAGTGCTATCGGGTCTACTTCAATGCTCAGTGACATTGTCGTTCGTGACGGAGGAATGTCATTGGAAGATGCTTACAAGATTACACCGGAAATGATTATTGCAGAACTCGGCGGTTTACCGTCAAATAAAATTCACTGTTCTGTTTTGGGTGATAAAGCTTTGCGTGAAGCAATCAATGACTACTATCGCAAGAGCGGACATCCGGAAAAAATCCCGCACAATAAAGAAAGCAGAATTGTTTGCCATTGTCTGAACGTAACGGAAGAAGACATAAAAATGGAAGTACTTGAAGGTGTAAAAGATTTTGACGAATTACAAAAACGAACTAAAGTCGGAACCGGCTGCGGAAAATGTGTTGATGAAGTCAAAACATTGTTAGCTCAATTCGTTGAAAAATATTACAAAGATCAAGTTTACACCGGCAGCAGTTGCGGAACAAATAAATAGTTTAAAGAGGTAACTCCTATGGAAGAACGAAAAGTTTATCTTGATAACAATGCAACAACCGCACTTCATCCGGCTGTAAAACAAAAAATTATAGAATCTTTAGATTACTTCGGAAATCCAAGTTCGGCTTATACTATCGGACGTGAAGCCGGATTCCTATTAAAACAAGCACGTCAGCATACAGCCGACTTTTTTAATGTTACACCGGACGAAATATTATTTACTTCGTGCGGTTCCGAATCAAACAACACTGTGCTTAAAAGTTGTGCAAGAAATATCAAGAAAGACGGCAAGAAGCATTTTATTACAAGTAAAATTGAGCATCCGGCTATTTTGCACACATTGGAATTGATGGAACGCGATGATAATATCGATGTTACATATCTGGATGTTGATTCTTACGGTTTAGTAAATCCTGATGATTTAGAAAAAGCGATTCGTCCGGAAACAGTTCTTGTAAGCGTAATGTTTGCAAATAATGAAATCGGAACTATCGAACCGGTAGAAAAATTATGCGAAATAGCACACAAACACGGCGTTTTATTTCATACCGATGCAGTACAAGCTGCGGGAAAAGTAGATATTGACCTTTCTAAAATGCCATTTGATTTCCTTTCTATTTCGGGACATAAAGTTTATGCACCAAAAGGCGTAGGTGTTTTATTCGTACGCAAGAGTGTAAAAAATATTATTTACCCTTTGATTGCCGGCGGTCATCAAGAAGAAGCTTTGCGTGGCGGTACAGAAAACACTATAGGAATCATCGCATTGGGCGAAGCTCTACGCGTTTTGAAACAAGAAATGCCGGAAGAAATCGCTAAAACATTGCAATTACGAAAACGACTTGAAGAAGGTTTGCTTGCAATTCCTCATACACGACTAAACGGTCATCCGGATTTAAGAGTTCCCGGTTGCGTAAATGTTTCGTTTGACGGAATCGAAGGCGAATCGATTTTGTTACATCTTGATTTAATGGGAATTTCGGTTTCTACAGGAAGTGCATGTTCTTCCGGGTCACTAGA
>JAXJQT010000461.1:0-1847 GCA_036311025.1 Spirochaetota bacterium | reverse complement strand
GGCTGTTGCTGTTTTGGTAATGTCAATCATCGGAAAGCTTGATATTACGGAAGCCGTTAAATTACTTGCATTATCTGTGACCGCATTGGGACTGCACTGTATATTAAAGGAATAATTTTTTTATATACGAGGGACAGATCTCTATCCCGTTTTAGAATCAAGGTCTGGGCACCGATACCGGCAAAAAAACAAATCTACTATAAAACAAAAAAGCTGTATTTGTTACCAAGTACAGCTTCTTTTTATTTTTACTTCAATTTATTTCCGTCACTGAACGCCTTGCCGACTTTTTGACCGAGTGCGATATAGTCGTGATTTACGGAGTCGTAAGTAACCGGCGAGAATTTTGATAAGTCAATTTTATCATCCGTAAGAATTGCTTCATCGATTGCCGTATTTACCACCTCACCGATGACACGCTCCGTCCGGTCGTCATAGCTAATCAACTTACATTCCAACGTAAGCGGAAATTCTTCAATCAGCGGAGCATCCACAAAGTCGCTTTTCACACTGTGCAAACCACTTTTTTTCACCTTGTCAGTTACGTCCTTGCCCGACACAATACCAAAATAATCCGCCTCCGTAATGTGTTGTACATCTGCAATACTCACGGTAAAAGCTTTACGTTGCAAAATATTTTTCGTAGTTTGATGATTTCTGTCTATGATAATAGAAACTTTTGTGTAATCGCAAACGCCGCCCCATGCTGCATTCATGGCATTAGCAGTTCCGTCATCGTTGTAAGTCGCCACTATTAATACCGGCATCGGATAAATATACGGCTTTGCTCCCAAATTTTTTCTCATGGTAAAATAACTCCTTTTTTTCTAAAGCTTTTTAATCGTTTCTACAATCACACGACCTTTATCTTCCAATGATAAATCTTCATCCACACGCAAGAACACGCAATCCGGATGTTCACCTTTAAGGTATATTTTCCCTTTTGACGCAGACATCAATCCCATCAGTTTCATCACATCAATCTTTTTACCTGCAGAAAATTTTATCTTAATCGTGTCGATTGTCTCTATTTTTGTCTCGCTGATACGTTCTGTCATTTCTGAAATTCCGAGTTGACGACAGATAATGCGAATCTGTCCCAGATAAAGCAATCGTTCCACTTCCTGCGGTATTCGTCCGTATCTGTCCGAAAGAACTCTTCTGATTTCTTCCAAATCTTCATCACAGACAACGCCAGATATTTTCTTATAAATTTCAATCTTATCCTTAGGGTCAAGAATATAGCTGTCCGGAATAAATCCCGTATATTTTATATCAAGATACAATTCTTCCGGTTCCGTCAAATCTTCAAGCAACTCAGGATTATCTGATTTTTTCTGGATTTCGCGTACTACATCCGAAAGTAATTTACAATACATACTGAAACCTACAGCCAAAATATCACCATGCTGTTCCGGACCGAGTAGATTTCCCGCACCTCGAATTTCCATATCTTTCATCGCTACTTTAAAACCGCTTCCGAGTTCCGTATACTCCGAAATTACTCGCAACTTCTTCATGGCATCTTCAGACACGGCACGCTTACTTTCATAAAATAAATAGGCATACGCTTTTAGATTAGAACGTCCCACACGTCCACGCAACTGATACAACTGTGCCAGCCCGAATCTGTCTGCTCTGTCGATAAAAATCGTATTTGCACGCGGAATATCGATTCCCGATTCTATAATCGTAGTAGTAAGCAAAATGTCGTACTTGTATTCTATAAAGTCGTGAATTATATCTTCCAATTCTTCCGGATCCATCTGTCCGTGTGCTACTACCACCCTCGCCTGCGGTACAAGCTGTTCTAAATATTTAGCCATCTCGTAAATAGTTTTTACACG
>JAXJQT010000460.1:0-1902 GCA_036311025.1 Spirochaetota bacterium | reverse complement strand
GGCTAAACACATAAAAAAAGACCGACAAAATGTCGGTCTTTTTTAGAGTTATAAATACTAGCCGATTTTACCATCAACTACTTTTTCTAATTTAATAACATTTCCAGCTGCCATCAAGTTTTTTCCGTCAAACTGTGCTTGATTTGATTTTACTTCAAGAGGTACTGAGAAAAAGTCATCTACAGTAATTTCTTCTGTGTTCGGTGTAGAACCTTCAATGCTCACCCACTCGCCCGGCTGACAATCCGGTGAAAGCAATTCTACGGTTCCGGCTTCATCTTCAGCAGCCAAAACCATTCCCTCACTCATCACACCGCGTAATTTTGCAGCTTTTAGGTTGTACGCGATAACTACATTTTTTCCTTTCAATTCGTCTTCAGTAAAATAAGGAACTAAACCGGAAACGATTTGGCGAATCTCACCGTTACCCATATCAACTTTTTCTACATACAATTTATCAGCTTTCGGGTGACGTTCTATTTCGATTATTTTTCCCACTTTCAAAGCTAATTTATCAAATCCTTCCATTTTTTTTCCATCTCCTTTTTGTTTCCCGGAAAAACGTTCTCTTAACGCTTCCACTTGTTCTTTTTCCAATTTTTTAAACAACACTTGTGCTGTATTGATAGCCAAGCCGTTACATTTATCATAATTACCGATATTTTCGATTTTTAATTCATCCAAAGTTTGGTTAATGCTTCCGAAATATTTTTCTACGGCAGTAGGAATATACGGATACAACAAAATTGAAATATCACGTACAAAACCAAACAGTCCGCCGATAACATCAGCACATTTTTCTTTATCTTCCTTTATCAAACGCCACGGTTCATTATCCTGAAAGAATTTATTTCCGCCGCTGCACAAATCCAAAATATCAAGAAGTGCTTTTTTCAATTCTACGGCTTCGAAATCTTCCAAAATAGTTTTTATTTTTTCATCAAAGTTTGTTGCCGCAAAAACAGAAGCTTCACTTTTTTTGGCTTGCGGAACTTTAGAATCAAAGAATTTGTTTATAAATTGCAAAACTCGATTTACCAAGTTACCGTAATTGGCAATAATTTCACCGTTTGCTTTTTCCATAAAGTCATTCCAGAAAAATTGTGTGTCATTTTTTTCCGGACGAATTCGCAACAGATAATAACGATACAAATCTGACTCTATGCCGGAATCTTTCGCATGGTCACCGAAAATTCCAGTTCCTCGGCTTTTCGAAAATTTCAAATCTTCATAATTTAAATACTCCGTAGAACTTAAAGTTGCCAATTTTGTCCACTCGTCGCCTGTTCCCAAAAGTGATGCCGGGAATAAAACCGTATGGAACGGAATATTGTCTTTTCCCATAAACTGATAAAGTTTTACATTTTCTGGGTCTTTCCACCATTTTTCCCAATCATTGCAATTATGTGCAGTAATAGAAATATAGCCAATCGGAGCGTCAAACCACACGTAAAAAACTTTATTTTCAAATCCTTCAAGCGGAACCGGAACGCCCCACGACAAATCTCGCGTAATACAACGTTTCTTCAATCCCTGTTCCAACCAACCTTGAGTAATTTTCACGGCGTTGTTTGACCAATTTACCGACTCTTTTGCAATCCACGCTTCCAATTGCGGTTTCAATTTTTCCAAATCTAAAAATAAATGCTTTGTTTCTTTAAATACCGGCGTATCACCGCAAGTAGAACAACGCGGATTTTTCAAATCTGACGGGTCAAGCAACTTTCCGCAACTTTCACATTGGTCACCTCGTGCCATTTCATAACCGCAATGCGGACAAGTTCCTTCTATATATCTGTCCGGTAAAAACATCTGACATTTTTCACAATACGGCTGAGTTTGTAATTCCTCCGTTATATAACCTTGTTAATATAATATACTAAAAATCGATTGTACGATTTC
>JAXJQT010000459.1:0-1348 GCA_036311025.1 Spirochaetota bacterium | reverse complement strand
ATTCCCATAAGATTATTCCGTTTTCAGTTTGAATGATCGGATAATGTGTAGGTATCTTTCCTCCAAGTCCTTTTCCACTTTATATCTCTCGCTTTGAGAAGAGCAGCTAACTTCATAATATCGTTTTCCGTCATATCTATAATAATAATACGAAGTCCAACTTTCCATATTTCAACTTTACAATGAAAACGAGAAAGAATTAGAAGTTTATTCAAAAGACTTAGAGCTTGAAACAAATCCGGTTGTAGAATTACCAAAAAATGTTTGGCAATTTAACAACGGAATGATTTTTTTTAGCTTAACGGCGTATGAAAATGTCGTAATTCAAAAAGCTGATTATATTACAAATACTTCAGTAAATACTAACATAGTCATGGCATTGAATATTTGTACATATAAACGCGAAGAATATTTAAAAAATAATATCGCCAAATTAAAAAATGAAATTCTAAATAATCCGGATTCATTCCTTTATAATAAATTAGAAGTTTTTATTGCAGACAACGGAAAAACTCTTGGCAACAGTATTACTACAGACAAAATTCACGTATTTCCTAATGCTAATACCGGCGGTTCCGGCGGTTTTACAAGAGGTTTGCAAGAAATACTTGCAGTTTCAGATGAAAAAAAAATCACTCATACCATTTTTATGGATGATGACATAAAACTTATTCCGCAAGTTATAGAACGCACGGCACAATTTCTATCTTTTATAAAAAGTGAATTTGTCGAAAGTATAATTCCAGGTGCAATGTTCAGAACTGAAAGTCCAAATATTTTACATGAACTGGGAGGATGCTGGACTGATAGGGTTATTCTTTTACACTCCGGTTTAGATACAACTAAAATTCAAACACTAACTCAAAATGATAAAGAAAATTCTTTAATAAATTTTGCTGGATGGTGGTATTGTTGTTTTCGATTAGAAGCATTAAAAAAAATCGGTCTTCCGCTTCCTTTTTTCATAAAAGGAGATGATGTTGAATTCAGCTTACGATTAGGAACTGATTTAATTATAATAAATGGGTTAGGCGTATGGCATGAATCATTTGAAAATAAATATCATGCCGTAAACGTTTATTATGAAATTCGCAATCAATTAATCGTAAATGCAATTCACAGAATTAAATATTCATTATTTCTTAATTTTTTTAATAATATCTTTTGGAGACTGGTAACATATAGATATGCAGAAATCCCCATGTATCTTCAAGCAATAAGAGACTTCTGTAAAGGTTCTAAATGGTTGATGAATTGCAATGCTGAATTATTAAATAAAAAATTAAGAGAAAAAACATCAAAATACGGAAATGATTTTTTTATTGATATACCAATATTACCTAATGAT
>JAXJQT010000458.1:0-1190 GCA_036311025.1 Spirochaetota bacterium | reverse complement strand
GCTTTAAGCATTTCCTGGATACTTTCGTGGTTTGCTTTTGACGGCATTCCTTTTCCGTCGGTAATGATACGATTACTGAAAAATAAAAAAAGCAATGAAAAAGTGATTGTGAATAAATAAACGGTAATTCTTTGAATCATTAAAAAAAATCTCCTTTAAAAATGCAATGCTTTTTACGTATGAGCACAGAAAATACTCTAAACGCCGCTCTTTGTCAAAAACGATATCAGCATAGAAGATAATTGCTTATCGGAAAAAAGCTCCTTCGGCAAAGATTGAAGGCTACATTCTTTTCGAAAGAAAGATATTAATTTTAATAACAAACTTTTTTTATCATGGCAGCCGGAATTTCTGCAATCACAAAGCAAGTCATCGATTAATTTGTCGGTTTGTTCATTATTATAAAAATATTCTGATAGCTTACACGCCGTGTCAAAACGTAACGACGCAGTATTTGCCTGTTTTACGGCGTTTAACCGTACAGCGACTTTTTTTAACATTTCAAAGTTGGCGTTACTTTCGGGATTTGTCGCACGATGACGCAAGAGTTTACGTATTGCAGTGATTTCTTTCATTACGGATAATGTTTGGCGGTCAAATGATGAAGACACAAAACGTTTCATTATAAAGGAAACTGCTTTTTTATTCGGATGCGTGCCGTCGTTTTTGTACCATTCTCTGCCGCAAAGCTCATCGTGAAATATTTCGTATGACGGGAAATAAAAGACGTTTTCCGTATTTTCAATGGTTTGTGCCAGTGCACTTTTGAGCCGAGATTTCGACACGCTGTCAAGCAACGGTTCGCCCGGATAATGTTTTGCCGGCGAGACAGTAAAGAAAATATCGACGTCAGGTTTTACGGTTTTTATAAGTTTGACAGTATCACTGATATATTCACAACATTCATCGTGAGATAAAAGTCGCCTTGTCATTTTACTTTGCGGTACACGGTGACAATTTGCCGTAATGATTTTTTTATTCTTGCCGGCTTTAAACATCGCAGACTCAGTTTCGTAAACCACGGCAGAACCTAAAGTTATGAGAATTACGCTGCTATTGCAGAAAAAATCTTTAGCGGCTTGAAGTTGCGTATCGGCACTGTTTAAAACCGTATCGGGATTGGCATTGTCATTACCGGCACTGTGGCAAAACAAAAAATATTTTCCGTTATAAAATGACAAATCCTCGGC
>JAXJQT010000457.1:0-1329 GCA_036311025.1 Spirochaetota bacterium | reverse complement strand
GGTACGGGGCGACTTATGTTGTTCCGGAAGACGGAAAATTAGCGACATTGGCATTAGGTTATGGAGACGGTTTTCCGCGTATGCTTTCCGGAAAGTTTCCGGTACGAATCAACGGACGTGACTATATGCAATGCGGACGAATCAGTATGGATTTGACGGTCGTAAATGTCGATGAGAATGTCAAAGTAGGGGACAAAGCTTGGATTTTCGGGTCGTCGAAATATGCAAAAATGGATGCTGACAGCCTTGCAAGACTTTGCGAGACGATAAGCTATGAAATAACAACGTCCGTTGCTACCCGTGTACAACGATGTATGTTAAAGTAATTTACAATTAAATCTACATTTTACTTAATCTGAATTATAGACAAATGATTATATTTCTGATAAATACAATAGCTATTTATGCAATCTTTTTTCGAAAGGATTTTTTGTAGTGGATTTTTTTAAGAAATATAATCATCATTTTCAGATTTTTTTTGTTTTATTTGATGCATTTGTTCTTGTTGCCGGATATGTTGCGGCAAGATATTATTCATTTACACAGGAAGCATTTTATCAAATAACTCCTAAAGAAATCATTACTTTTTTTATCTTGATGACAATATTTTTTTTATTTCTCGAAAGGACGGAGTATCCGCAGAAGTTTCGTCTGAGATCTAAACGAAAGATAATTTCTACCATGATTATGTATGGTTACTTGTCGATGAGTTCTCTTGCCTTATGTCAGATGGTAGGTTTGTTTGCATACAGTAAAGAATTTTGCTGGATTTTTGCATCAACGACATTTTTTGTTTTTATGTTTGAGAGAATGATATTGAAAATATTGTTTGATTCGTTGCGTAAACGCGGAGTAAATAATAAAAAATATCTTCTGATCGGAGCTGGGCTTTCGGGATTTGATTTTTATAAAATGATTGTCGCATCTCCTACACTGGGAATAAAAATAGATGCAGTGTTGGATGACGGAGATTTAAACGATGAAATAGAAGTATCGGCTGAATATGAAAAATTTTCTGAAAAAATCATCGGAAGTACGACAGATATTAAAAATATTTTGGAAAAGAGAGAATTTGATAACGTAATAATCACGTTGCCGATGAGTCAGAAAAATAAGATTACCGATATTACTAATATCTGTGAAAAACGCGGGATTCATGTTGAATTGGTTCCGAATTATTATCAGATTGTTTCACATCGTCCGTCTGTACGTGAAATAAACGGCGTTCCGTTGATAGGAATACGAAATGTTCCGTTGGAAGGAATGTTTAACAGGATGTTTAAACGTATTTTTGATATTGTTTTTTCATTTTTGGCAATAATAATATTG
>JAXJQT010000456.1:0-5010 GCA_036311025.1 Spirochaetota bacterium | reverse complement strand
AATTTTTGCATTTTTTCTTTACGCAAGAAAGCGATATTTTTTGCCGGTTTCAAATCTTTAAATCGTTCTTCGTCAAAATCAGGTAATTGGATAATCTTTTCGATAGGCATCAACTGAAAATATGTAAGCCATTTTTCCGGACTGATAGTTTTGTAGTAAACAAGAGTAAATAACGGAACATAACGAGGATTTATAATTTCTACTTTCCCGTTCCAACGAACGATATCAAATTTTAAAATCATACCTTCTGATGTTTTGATAAACGGATTATCAATATCTTCAAGCGGATTTTTAACGTATTTATAGCGAGATTGCAAACCGGGGACAAAATTTCCCAATGAGTATGCAATCAATTTATTTTTATTTTCTTTTGAATCTTTATAAAAATCTACCTTTTGCACCATGTGAGAGTGAGTTCCCAAAACTACATCTGCTCCGGCTTCAACAAAACTTTTAAGCCATTTTGTTTGAATAGGGGACGGCTCACTTAAATAATACGCTCCGCCGTGGTATAAAATCATTACAACATCGACTTTGTTTTTTATAAGGCGAATCTTTTCGCAAGCCTCATTTAATGCTGCTTCATCATTAGGCGGGAAATAATTTATATAAGGAGAATAATAATCTTCGCGAGTAGGTCGCAAACCGTTTAGGGAAAAGGTCAAAGCCATAATTCCGATAGAAAAAGATTTAACATTTACAATGGTAAAAGACTCGGAAACTCTCTTATTTTCACCGCTGCCGTTATATGCGATGCCGTTATCTTCTAATGCTTTCAGTGTTGTTCGTACGCCGAATGCCCATTGGTCAAATGCATGATTGTTTGCAGTAGAAACAAAGTCTATTCCGGCATCTTTCATACTTTTGACAAGGCTTGTCTTTGCATTATATTTCGGTGCACCGGAAATCCTGATTTCATCAGCTACCGGAGTTTCTAAATTTGCTATAGTAAAATCGTCTTTCTGCAAAATCTCTTTTACATCGGAAAAGACTTGATCGTAATTCCCGGTTTGATACATTGCCGATTCTTGAATCTCTTTGTGCATCATAATGTCACCTAATGCACTGATTGTTATTTTTTCACAATTCCCGGCATAGACACCGAAAAGACAGATATTTAATATAAAAAATAATTTTAATTTCTTCATAACAGTACAATCCAAATATTTAGATTTTCCCGCAGTATACCAAATTTTTTATTAGATTCTACATTTTTTTCTATTTATTTCTTGACTAAAATTTTGAAACGTGGTAAAAGCTGTCTTGTCGACGCAGAGTAGAGCAGTTGGTAGCTCGTCGGGCTCATAACCCGAAGGCCGTTCGTTCGAGTCGAACCTCTGCTAATGCCTGAGAGTGTATTAAAATACATTTTCAGGCTTTTTTATTTCTTGCATGTGACTTTCGATTGAGTTCTTTGGCAATGTACTCAGTCGGTGAACTCAAAATTTTCAAAAAGCAAATCATACTTTCAATTATTCCGCGTAAAGCAATATGGAAACGCGAGACGGACTTATATTCTGTTTTGTTATATGTAGTTATCGCAATGATTTTGTTTTATGACCTTTTAAATTAAACTGCATTTCCGTAGATTTTTTAATTCAATTTTTACCAAGCCTTATTCGATACTAAGCATTGAGAGATTAGATTAAGGTAACTAAAAAGGAGTTATTAATGGCGAATGCTAATGGAAAAATCATAGCCCCAAAAATCTTAAAAGGATTCAGAGATTTACTTCCGGAATCTATGATTCCAAAGAAAAGAATTATCAGAACGTTGGAGCAAGTATTTGAAAGTTTTGGATTTTCACCGATTGATACTCCGGCTTTAGAATATACAGAAATACTTTTGGGTAAAGGTTCAGGCGAAACCGATAAGCAGATTTATCGTTTTGAAGACCACGGAGGTCGAGATGTTGCGTTGCGTTTTGACTTGACCGTACCTTTGGCTCGTTTTGTTTCTCAACATTTTTCGGAACTTGTATTTCCTTTCAAACGCTACCACATTGCACCGGTATGGAGAGGGGAAAATACACAGAAAGGACGTTATCGAGAATTTTATCAATGCGATTTCGATATTCTCGGCAGTGACAGTGTGAATGCCGATTTTGAAATCTTGCAGGTTATTCGAAACGGATTCGAAGCTATCGGATGTGAAAACTACATTATTAATATAAATCATCGTAAATTATTAAATGCCATTCTTGCTAAGTTCGGTGAAGAAGAAAAAAGCCAGAAGATTTTGCAGACTATCGACAAAATTTATAAAGTCGGTCGTGACGAGGTAGTGCGAATCTTGGTAGAAGATGAGGGAATGAATGCCGATACGGTAAACGGCATTTTGACGACTCTTCGATTGAATGAAAACTTTTCGAAAGAAGGCATAAAAGGTAAAGAAGTATTTGCAGTTTTGGAAAAACTAAAAGAAGAAATAGAAGATAAACAGGCTGCAGAAGAACTTCTTACTGTTTTCCGTAATTTGGAAGAATGCGATGTTTTGGAACATTTTGCATATAATCCGGCAATTACTCGCGGACTTGATTATTATACGGGAATCGTTTTTGAATCTTTCATTACTGACAGAATGGAGTTCGGTTCCGTATGTTCCGGCGGTCGTTATGACAATTTGACAGGTTTGTATTCTAAAAATGCAGTTCCGGGAGTAGGAGCGTCGTTTGGATTGGACAGACTTTTGTCTGTACTTGAAGACAAGCAAATGTTTACAAAGAAAAACAGTGTTGCCGATGTCATGATTTTCAATCTTGATGACTCTTTGATTGCTAAGTATTATCTTTTGGCTGAGAAATTACAAAAAGCCGGGATAAATTGTGAAGTTGTTTCATCAAAGAGCAAATTGGGAAATCAGTTTAAATTAGCAGAACGTCGCCAAATCCGTTACGCATTAATTGCCGGTACGGATGAGTTTGATGTTCAAAAATTTAATCTTAAAGATATTTTTGCCGGAGAAGAAAAAAAGGCAATTACATTAGAAGAGATTATTTCAGAAATTAACGAAAATAAGAAGGTCAACGGCTGATGGTATCACAGTTAATCAGAACTATATTAGACGAAAATAATCCGGGCACATCTTCGAGCATGGAAGACAGACTTTCTTTGTTCGAAGATAAAGCCGAAGATAAAAGAATGCGTATTCAGGCGAATAATTTTTTATCGCAGGCAAGCATTTATGCTGCAGATTTGGATACGGTACAAAAAAATCGCTTTTATTTTCTCAAGCCGGCTTTGCTTAGGATAAAACAAAATTTTCTTGATGACTTTGAAGAATATTTGCTTTCTCGCTCTATAGATGCGTCGCCGGTAAAAAATTTGGTTTCCATGTTTGCACATTTTATTCCGGATACATTCTATGCAGAGTGGAGCGTTTTGGGAATAGAAGACCGATTGGTTGTTTTTGATTTGTTGCTTTCGTTATTGGTAGGTAGTACGCTGAATACAGGTGACAGACTTAAACTTTATTTTGATGAACTTCTTAAATTGTATTCACTGGTAGCTGTATATTCTTCCGTTCTTGTTAAAGATTGTGATGATGATTTCGAGAAAATCGCTAACTTTCTTGATAAAATAGATGATGAAGAAGAGCGACTGAAAAAGAAATTATTCGATGTTCTGGTAAGTCCTTTACAGGTAAAATCTGAAATAGACAGATATATAAGTGAACTTGAAGATGAAAATGAGTTTATCGATAAAATCATTGACGAGTCGTTTCAAAATGCAATTCATTATTCAAAATTAATAGTGAAAAAAGTGATTTCAAATGAACTTTCACGCTTTGAGCCGTTGTTTTTACTCAGTCGCTATAGATTTGAGTCTTTGTATGAGTGGATTTCTGCTCTCGAAGAATACGACACGCCGTGGATTAGTGACAAATTATTAAAAGACTTGGAAATGTAGCTTGAACTTTATCGAAGAAATTCAAAATTATCAACCGGTAAATGAACAAGAAGTTGTTGATAAAAAAGTAATATTGGAATTGTGTGAAGTATACGGACAAAAGCTTTTGAATCGTGAGAATTCAGCTGTTCATGTAAGTGCGTCCGGTTTTATTGTCAATCCGACGTTGACCAAAACCCTTGTGGTGTATCACAATATTTATAAAGCATGGACTTGGACAGGCGGACATGCCGACGGTGACGGAGATTTGCTTGGCGTGGCAATCAAAGAGGCGAAAGAAGAAACCGGCGTAAATGAAATAAAAGAGCTTTCTGAAAAAATAGCCGTACTCGATATTTTGAGTGTACCGCCTCATATAAAACACGGAAAATACATCAATACACATCTTCACGTCAGCGTCGGATATCTATTAATAGCAAATGAAAATCAGAATATTTGTATAAAACCGGATGAAAACAGCGGCGTACAGTGGATAGAACTTTCGGATTTGTTTAAATATTGTACGGAAAAAGAAATGTTCGGTGTCTATCAAAAATTACTTAGTCGCTTGTCAACATTCAAAGTGTGTTAATCTTTTTTTATCGGAGTTATAATTATGAAGTTACTCGTTATTTATGCAGTGGAAGAAGAACGTATAGATGTTCCGTTTGACGGAGATGTTTTTTATGTAAAGACCGGAATCGGTAAGGTAAAAGCAGCTCTCAAGGCTCAAGAAGCTATTCTTAATATAAAACCTGATTTTGTTTTGAATATAGGAACCGCCGGCAGCGTAGCCCATTCTGTAGGTGATGTAGTCGTTTGTTCGGATTTTTTAGACAGAGATTTGGTAAAAATCAATCATCCGGAAATAACATCAAAATTAAAAATTAACAAGGAAGATATCAGTAAGTTTTTTCCTAAAATGCCGGTAAATAATGGCTATGAGTGCGGAACGGGGGATTCTTTTGTTTTACAACCTCAAGATTTGACATCCGATGTTTGCGACATGGAAGCATTTGCTATTGCCTCGGTTTGTGAATATCACAAAGTGCCGTTTGCAGCCGTAAAGTATGTGTCGGATAAAGTGGGGGAAAACAATCTGAAAATATGGGAAGAAACGCTT
>JAXJQT010000455.1:0-1638 GCA_036311025.1 Spirochaetota bacterium | reverse complement strand
TTGCAAATGTTGCACTTTTTCCTGCACTTGCGGGATTGGTCGGTATACGCCGCACCGGCTCCCATTCCTCCGACCAATCCCGCAAGTGCAGGAAAAAGTGCAACATTTGCAAATGTCGGCTTTATTATAAATAAACTCCCGATAAAAGAAACGATTACCGCAGTGATTTGAAAAAAGCTCATTTTTTCTTTTAAGAAAATAAAGCTAAACACAACGGCAAAAAACGGAGACATTTTGTTCAGCATAGACGCATCAGCCAGCAGTAAATGTCCCAATGCGTAGAAATTACCGAATATTCCTACAGTACCGCAAACAGAGCGAATTATTAAAAAAGGAATATTTTCATTACGCTCCGGCTTCCAGGAAATCCCTTGTTTCAGCATTACAAAAACAGCACAGATTACGGCGACAAAATTGCGGAAAAAAGTTTTTTGTATAAACGGTACATCTCCGGACAACTGCACGCACATATTCATCAACGAAAAACAGAATGCAGAAAAGATTATATAAATAATTCCCAAATGCTTATTTTTCAACATTTTTATTATCCTTTTTTTCCGTAATCTGTGCTTTCTGTCCGGAATAAAGTAATCTGTCATACCCGGTTATAACTTGTTCACCTACTTTTACACCGGTAGAAATCGCATAGTCTTTACCGTAGCGGTTCTTGATTTTTACTTCACGCATATCGACCACGCCGTCATTGTAAATATACAAATAGTTTTTCCCGTATTTAGCCGTCACCCATTCTATCGGTACGACTACTCCGGTAAACGGATTGATTCTGATTTCCAATTCAAGAAATTTCCCTATAAAAAAGTCGTTGCGTTTCTGAAAATAAACCTCCACCTTAAACAATCCGGATGAACCTTCAGGGATAAGGCTGATTGATTTTACATATCCGGCAACATTCGTTTCTTTCACATAAATTTTATCGTTAATTTTTATCTTTTGAATGTCCTTATCAGATAGCAGCAGACACACTTTATAAAAAGCAACATTCCCGATTGTCAAAAGTTTTGCTCTGTCAAAAACTTCACTTTTCAATACCGTATCAACATAAACTACAATTCCGTCAATCGGTGATTTTATCTGCCACGGCAAAAAGTCTGACGAAAGATTTTTCCGCCGTACCTCTGCCAATACCATATCTTTAGTAACAGTCATACCTTCTCTGACCATCAAAGAATCAACAATTCCGTTGCCCGGCGAATAAACCGGAATCAGTTCTGCCGGTTCCAAGCGTGCTCCGTAAATCAACGTTTCATAAACATTACGCTTTGTAAGTTCCGAAACTACTACTTTGGCTACTATATCTTCTTTTTTTTCCTGTGCACAAAGTACAAAACACAGAAAGCAATACATAATAAAAATTAGTTTCTTCATTTTATAACTCCGAGTTGTTGCAAAGATAGATTGAATTTTTTACCGAACTCCAAAATACTGCTGACTAATTCATATTTTACATACAGCAAATTATACGTTGCCTCCTGATAATCAGATTCCGTATCTGACAATGTTTGATAATCTAACTCACCTTCAAGATACGAACGCTGAGAAAGTTGGTAAGCTTCCTTTGTAATATTACAATTTTCTTTGTGGCTTTCACACGATGCAAGTAATTGCTTGATTTGCGTA
>JAXJQT010000454.1:0-2063 GCA_036311025.1 Spirochaetota bacterium | reverse complement strand
TCATAAACATACATAGAAAATACACCGGCAAGTTCTTCTTGATCTGTTAAAACTGCAAGAATTTCATTTTCAAAACGCTCTTTCGCTACTGTCTGCGGAATTGTTATTTTAACCTTATCTGTTTTTGCAGTTTTTTTCTTAAAGAAAGCCTTCTCTTTTAATTTTTCAAAGAACCCAATTTTCTTTTCTTTATAACCTGACATTTCTTCTGATGTTGATACAGTTTCTTTTTGGAGTTCTTTCATGTGTTTTTCATGTTTTTTCATTTCTTTACGTTCTTTTTTAAGCCGTTTACGTTCACGATTTTTTTCTTCTTTTTCTGCAACAGCTTTTTCGTCTATACTTGTATCATTGATGATTTCGATAGAATCACTTTCAACTCTAAATGCAAGAATCAAATCACGCATTTTCGAAACCTCAGAAGAAAGTTGGTCTCTCGTTTTAGAAATTTCTTCAATATATGAACTATTTTTACTAGAACTATCTGAAACTTCATTTATAACCTGCATGATTTCAAGCCCTCGTTTAGCAGCTTCTTCTGAAGATTGATTAATTAAAATAATCGTAGTATTTAAATTCTGGAAGTTAGTATTAATATTTTCAAGAGCATCAAATACTTCATCTGTTTTATTTATACTTGATTTAATTCTTTTTTCATTCGCCTTAATCAAATTACCAATTTCATCTGCAGCTTGTTTTGATTGAATTGCAAGTTTTCTGATTTCTCCGGCAACAACGTTAAAACCTTTACCTGCACTTCCGGCACGGCTGGCTTCAATTGCCGCATTTAGAGAAAGTAATCGTGTCTGCTCTGCAATACCATTGATTAATTCTGTAAAATCATTAATCTGATTACTGATTTTTTCAGTCTCTTTAATTTCATTAACCATTTCATTAATTACTTGGTTTGTTAAATCAACCTGATTCTGAGATTTTTTCATATAAGTCAAAGAATCATGAACACTGTTAGAAACATCTTTAATAGAAGAATTTAAATTATCAAACTCATTCGTACTTTGCCCTATTAGCTGACGCTGGCCATCAAGGTTTGTTTGGAAATTATTAATCGCCTTATCAAAAGTCATTTTAAAACCAAGCAGATTATTTGATGAACGCTGAATATTCGCAAGTACATTATTAATTGTCAAAATCATTCGTTTAAAGTTCTTAAATAATGAACCAATTTCATCTTTTGATTCCGTATTAATTTGAATATCGATATATCCTTGTGCAACCTTATATGTCGCATAGTCAAGTTTTGATATCGGTACAACAAGAGTTTTACTGAAAATTGTAGAAAATAGAATAATTATAAGTACAAAGAATAATACGATTGCTAAAATCTGAAAAATAATTCCGTTTACTTGTTTGTGAATTACTGCCATTGGATAGAAGAATATTACTTTAATACCGGAATTCAATCTATCCCATTGAGAATCTAATATTAATGTCTGATATTCTAATTTTTCGTGAGTTATATCAAAAGTATAGGAACGATAACGACCGTCATCTCTTAAATCATCACCTAAGGTCAATGCTTCATTTACTTTTTCATTTTGCAAAATTTTAACATCGTCATTAATATATTTTGCAAAGATTCCATATTCCGGATCATCTTCATACTCTTTTTCTTTTCCGCCGAACTCTTTTATATAATTACAAAATAAAATATCATTTTTATAATCAAGCACATATATTGTTCCCTGTTGGATACTATCTACATCTTTAACAATTTTGGCAACCATACCACTGTCTCCCATGTTGATAAATTGCAACATAAGATAAAGGTTATAATCTGAAGATTTCGGATCCGGACTACTTTTCTCATTTAAAACCGGATACATTATGGTTACATATTGATCTGTTAATCTATGAGTTTCTTTTTTTAATTTACCTAAAATTGCTTTCCCTATTTTTGCTCCACCGTCAAAGACTGAAATGTTAGAATTCATAGTTTTGTACATTGGTTCATTTAAAACAACATTTTCAAAATTAGGTTCTTCATTGACAGATCCTGTTACCCATTTTTTAAATGATGTTCCCGCGTTAATAGATGGTAAATT
>JAXJQT010000453.1:0-4802 GCA_036311025.1 Spirochaetota bacterium | reverse complement strand
GTAATTTCACAACCCGGTGTCGGTTCGGAATTTAAAATTTATTTGCCGATTGATGAGGAAGAAAGCAAATGATAACTTTAAGAGAACTTAATTTATGCATGGTAAATATTTTGAAAGAATGTCCGTTTGTGGAAAATCCGCTTGCAGAAACAAGACTTATTCTTAAGAGTTTGCTGAATAAAACACAAACATCGTTTTTGGCAATGTCACCGGAAACACAAATTGACTTGAAAATTGAGCAAGCGGCGATTGATGCCGTAAATGCACGAAAAAGCGGACGTTCGATGGCTGCGATTTTGGGATTTCGAGATTTTTATGATTTACGATTTGAAGTTGATGATAATGTACTCATACCTCGTCCGGAAACTGAGTTTCTTGTAGAATATGTTTTAAATCTTGATTGTGCCGAAAAAAAAATGCGAGTATTGGATGTTGGAGCCGGCAGCGGAACGATTTGCGTGACTGTAGCCAAACATCGCCCAAATTGGCAAATCGATGCACTTGAAGTCAGTGACAAAGCCATGAATATTTTAAAACGCAATATTGAACTTAATAACGTATGCGTAAATGCGTTGAATCAAGACTTTTTTGATTTTAAGCCGGCTCATTCTTATGACTTGATATTATCCAATCCGCCGTATATTCCGACTCAAGACGTTTTAAATCTTTTGTCACGTCACGATGCCGACGATCCGACTTTGGCACTGGACGGCGGAGATGACGGTTTGATTTTTTATCGGGAATTAAAAAAATTTGCAGTTGAATATCTTTTGCCCGACGGTTTATTGATAATGGAACACGGCTTTGACCAAAAAAAAGCTATGCATGATATTTTTAACGATTCGCCGCTTTATGTTTTGCAAACATTGAAAGATTACGCCGGACATGACAGAATCAGCATTGTGATAAAAAAATAATTAAATAATTGTATAGTCCGGAATCTGAGCATCTTTGGGGATAATCACAATACCGTCTCGAATAAAAAAGTTTTCACCGTCAAAATTATTAAACTTTGCAGGATTGGTGATTTTACAATTTTTCCCGATTCGAGCGTTTTTATCTATAATCGCATTTTCAATGATTGTATTTTCGCCTATTCCGATGTTTATTTTTCCGTTTAGAGCATTATATTCTTTTGTTTTGTTATTTTCGTAATAATCGGCTCCCATCATAATGCTGTTTCTGAGTCTTACACCCGACTGTATAATAGAACGAATTCCTATTATAGAAGATGAAATATCGGCATTATTTATAAGTGAACCTTCACAAAGAAGCGTCTCGTTTATTTTGCTTTTGTAGATTTTTGCCGCTTGTAAATGTTTGTAGTGCGTAGTAAGGGATATGCGATTAAAATCAAAATTGGGCAAAAACTTAGTGAAACCGATGTGAGTTTCCCAAAATGATTTGATAGTTCCCACGTCTTCCCAAAAACCGCGGAATATATGAGCACAAACTCTTTTATTTCGGATAGCCATCGGGATTATATCATTACCGAAATCGGTCAAATTGTTGTTCAATACGTTAAATAAAACTTCTTTGTTAAACAAATAAATTCCCATCGAAGCCAAATAAGGTTTATTTACCGGAGTGTTCGGATTTTTCTTCTTAATTATATCGGAACAATCAAAGTTTTTTAATATTTGCGTACTTTGAGGCTTTTCGATGAAATCACAAATTTTCATATTTTCCGTTACTTTAACTAAACCGAATGACAATGCCTTTTTTTCTTTTATCGGAGTAACGGCAATAGTGATGTCGGCTTTGTTTCGAATATGGTTATAAAGCAACTTCTGGAAATTCATAGAATAAATTTGGTCACCGGACAAAATGAGAATGTATTTAATGTTTGGATCGTCTTGAATATGACGCAAATTTTTTCGCACGGCATCGGCTGTTCCTTGATACCAACTGCGATTTTCGATAGATTGCTCGGCGGCGAGAATATCTACAAAACCGTTGTGAAAATCATCAAAACGATATGTATGGCTGATATGACGATTTAATGAAGCGGAATTAAACTGCGTGAGAATATAAATTCTATTTATATGTGAATTCAGACAATTTCCTACAGAAATATCAATCAATCGATATTTTCCGCATATAGGAACTGCCGGTTTTGAGCGATCTTTTGTCAATGGAAAAAGTCTTTGTCCCTGGCCGCCGCCTAAAATTATGCTTAAAACTTCTTTCACATTAAATATCCTTCTTATAAATAAATGCTTGCAAGAGCCTAATTATATTTAGCAAGCTTTTTTAGATAATTGTAAGCTTCCGTTATTTGCTGAAAACGAACTTTGTCATAGTTTTCACCCGCATGGTCAGGATGATGTAACGCCATAAGTTTGCGATAAGTACGTTTTACTTCACCCAAACTTGCTTGCGGAGAAATCCCCAAAATCTTGTAGTATACATAGTCTGTATCAAAGAAATCATTTTGTATATTGATGTAGTCTTGCTTATTCAAATGTAGCTTCTCTGCCGTTTCGGAAATCTTTTCTACATTTGTTATCGAGACTTCCAATTCTTGATTCAATAATATAAACAACAATCTAATAACTTTTTCTTTTTCAGACTGGGAACAATACATATTTATTATATTGCAACAATAATTTTTATCAATGTTGTCTCTTTTTTCCGTCAGATATGAAAACTTCTTCTCTATAAGCATAATTTCGGTAAGGTCAAAGTGAAATTGCTCTATAAAAAAGTCTTTTATAATATTCAGATTTACTAATGAAACATCTTTTATTTGCAGAATACAAAGCTTTAATATGCAATTCAGTGCATTTGAAGAACCTGACGGGTCTTCTAAAAAATCATTAGTTTGAACTTTAGCGATATCATTTTTATAATCAAATAAAAAATGTCCCATTAAACAAGCCAGGATTGCACCTGTCGGATTCCCGGTAACAACCGCTCCGCAAGCCAATCCCAGTAGTTTTCCAAAGAAATGAGTCTTTTGCACTTTAACGCTCTTATTTTCTGAATGATTTTCGTTTAGAATTTACCATTCTGTAAAAATCATTAATGTTGGTAACTGTAATATAGTTTTGAAATACTACAATTCTGTTTTGTTTTTGAAAGTGTGACAGGATTTGAGCACATTTTGATTTGTCCATTCCGCACCAATTGGCAACATCTTCAGTTGTGATTTCAAACTTTATATCCATTGAGTTGTAAATATCAATTCCTCTGTTTTCTGCCAGCATCAGGAATACATCCATGATTTTTATATCCGGATCTTCCAGAGTAAGAATCATCAAACGGCGTTTCTGGTCGTAAATTCTCTTGGCAAATGCTCTTAATAATTTTATTGCCAATTCTGGTTTTGATTGCATTAAACCGTTAAAATTTGCTTTATTAAACTCCAAAACCTTGACATCATCAAGTGCAATCATTGTTGCACTTCTGGGAGCATTTTCAAGAATTGCCATTTCACCGAAGATTTCACCGGCAGATAAAATATCCAAAGTTTTTTCTTTATCAGCCGAAATTTTCGTAGCTTTTATTCTTCCCTCAATAAGAAAGAAAAAAGAATCACCCGGTTCATATTCACAAAATATAATTTCATCTTTTTTGAATGTTTTTCCAAATTTACCAAAAAGTCCAATTCCAAAATCTAATGTACTGCTACTCATATTATCCTCTTTTCCAGATTAAAAGGTCACGTTTTCAAAACTAGGTGTAGGACCGCCGCCGTCGCCGAAATTATCAAAAGCTTCTTTTACTTCGATAATTCGTTGTTTTGCATGTTCGGCAAGCGGACTGTTTGCATAACAAACAAGAAAACGCTTATAAACAGTCAATGCCTTTGTATATTTTTTTGTTTTATAGTAATAATCGCCAATCAAGAAAAGTCCGGAAGCTGGATCGGTCTCAGCCTTGTTAGTGACCAATTTCTGCATTTGTTTTCCGGTTCTGCGTAATTGATTAGAAAATGACTTCAACATTTTCAAAATAATATTAGTATTCTTTGTGATTAATTGTTCAAACTCATCAGTAGAAAACTCTATAACTTGAGATTTTACGGCAACTCTGGCATCTTCTTCTCTAGGAAAACGAATCAATCCCGATTTTACACCGAAAAATTCTCCGGTATTGATTGTATCTTGTACCAATGAACCTGTCTCGATATCGGTATATTCTAAAGTCACCTGCCCTTCTTTTACAAGATATACAGAGTTCGCTTTGTCACCGTTAAAGTAAATAATCGCATTTGGCGGATAATTAATAATTCTTGATGCCATTTTTGTATCCTGTTTTTAATTTTATAAAACAATATATTCTTTCGGCTTATTTCGCTCAGAATTAATGTTTATCTGATAATTTTATTTTCTAATGCATGGTAAATCATTTTTATTTCTTTTGATTTATTCATTGCATAGAAATGAATTCCGTCTATTTCATTATCAAGCAAATCAGAAATTTGATTGATTGCATAGTCAATTCCGATTTTTTCGATTGCTTCTTTATTATCTTGATTCTTCTCTAAGTTACTTAATAAATCTGCCGGAATTTTCGCCCCGCATAAACTCACCATTCGTTGAACTGATTTAAAGTTCAAAATCGGCATGATTCCCGGTTCAATTTTTACGCTTATATTTTTCTTGCAACAAAGTTCGCGATATTTATAAAAGTCTTCGTTATTAAAGAACAACTGCGTAATAACGTTTGTAGCTCCGTTGTCAATCTTTCGCTTCAGATTTTCAATGTCCGCATCCAATGAAACCGCATCCGGGTGCTTTTCCGGATATCCGGCAGCAGCGATTCCGAAATCTCCGCTTTTATTGATATGTTTAATC
>JAXJQT010000452.1:0-4222 GCA_036311025.1 Spirochaetota bacterium | reverse complement strand
GTCTATGATTTGGCTCATACGTAAAAATGTTTTATCTTCAAGCCCTTTTGTTACTGTGACTAATATTTGTTCACAATTAACAAAATTTGCAGCATTTTTTGCTGTAGAACGAATGGCAAAAGACGGAACGGCAAAAACAACCATAAAAGCATCTTTTATTACTTGTTCCATGTCATTTGTAACAGTTAAAGTCTCGGGGAAAGCAACTCCCGGCAAAAAACGTTTATTTTCACGTTCTGTTGCTAACAATTGGGCCAGTGAAGCATCAAATTCCCACATAGTTACATTAAATTTATTTGCTAATACTAAAGCCAGAGTATTTCCCCATGACCCTGCCCCTAAAACAGCTACTTTATTATTCATATAATTATCCCTCCCAATTGTTATAAATATTTTGCTTGATAGTATAAAATAAATTCTAAGTTTCGCCAACACTTTCTTTATCTTATAAACTAAGGAAGTTACTTATTTTATTTCCTATATTTTATAAAAAATAAAATTAAAATTTAATTTTATGAATAAGCCTGCCGATGCTTTCTTGTTAATAACTTGTCATTTCTTTGAATAAGATTGAAATAAGTTGTTAATAAGTTATATTTGCGTTTGTGTTAAACTGGACTTAATTGTTTGTTATAAAAGAAGTTATGACTTGTTAATAAGTATGGTTTAATTAATAAAAAACGGGAAATAAATTCAGAATCTTTGGTGTAACTTGTTAATAACTTGTTAATTTGCAGAAAATGTTGTCCATATTTGAAAAACATTGACGTCTAATGCCGTAAAAACTTTTTATTTCGTGAAACATTTTTTTGTAAATAAGAAAAAATATTTTTTTCTTGACATACTTTTATTTCAAGAAATATTGCATTAACATAAAAATAAAATAAAACTTTAAGTTTCATTTTATTGTTTCCGATTTTACTTTAAGTTGTTTTTCTCTTTGTTTTATTTTTATTAAAACAGAAAAAATCTATCAAAATAGGAGTAGAGATTATGACACTTCCAAAAAGTATTGGGATAAAGCTATATGATGATAGTTTTGTACCGGTTTTGACTGAAGGTGAGACAAAAAATAAACGAGTTGTTTTAACTACCGGAAAAGATAATCAAAAGAAAGCTGTAATAGAAATCTATGAAGGTACAAGTGCAAAATGTTCTGAAAATGAATATTTAGGAAAATTATCAATAGAACTGGATCGTTCTACAAATAAAGGCGAGCCGACATTTGAAGTTAATTTGCGTTTGGATGACAAAGGTGTTCTTTATGTAAAAGCTTGGGATCAAGAGAGTAAAAAAGAAAGTGAACTTGTTATTGAAAATGTAGAATCAAATCGTATTACGCAAGAAAATTTGACTGACGAAGAGATTTTAGAATATGAAGATACGCAAGTTCAAGAGTTGGCATCACAGGTGATAGATGTGGACGAAAGATATCAAGATCATCATGTTGACAGTCTGCAGTACGAAAATACAAGTTATAAAAATGCAAATATTTATGATGATGATGATGACTCCGGTAAAAAACGTATTATTCTCGGAATTATTATTGCGGTGTTGCTTATCGGTATAATAATTTTAATTTTGTTATGTAGTCGAAGTTGTTCATCAAAAGAAAATGTGAGTGCCGTAACACAAAAGACTGTTTCGACACAAATAACAGAACCGAGTGAACCTAATCTTGTGGATATAAAAGAACCGGAAAGAGAAGTGCCGGCACCGCAACCGGAAGCAGAACCGGAAAAACCGGCAGAAGATATTGCTGAAAAAAAAGAAGAGCCGGCTGGTTTGAATGTTTTGGAAGGACAAAAACATTATATTAGATACGGGGATAACCTTTGGAATATTTGTAAGCGTTATTATGGAGATCCGTGGTATTATCCTGATTTGGCAAAACAAAATAATATTGCCGTACCTAGACGAATCTATGCCGGTCAATATATTATTATTCCGCAAAAATCTAAAGTTCAGCGTTGGGATTTCTCAAAATAATAAGAATAAGTTTTGAGTAATTGGATAAAAAAATGCACCTCATAAGTTGACAGATAAAGTTCAGCTTTTAAAGGTGCATTTTTTTATTTTAGATAGGTTGATGGTTATTTGGTGATTTCTTCCAATTCTATACCGTCTTCGGTAATAGTGAAAAATTTCACCGGATTTTTAATTGTTTGATATATTTTCTTTAAATCGTCAGTTTTTATTCTGATACTTTTTGTATTAACGGCAGGGTTGAACATGAAATATGGATATGTGAATATTTGACTGTCTACGAATATTGGTAATTCTTCATTTAGGTATCCAAACGGCGGAATCGAACCAATCTCGCAGCCGGTATGTTCTGACAATTCTTCTTGATATGCAAAGCGAATGTCTTTAGTACCGAACTCTTTTTTAAACTTACGAGCTTTAATTTCTTTTTCTGCTGTTGTCACAACAAGATAGAATTTCCCTTTTGCATGAAATACCAGATTTTTACTCCCGATACCTTCTGTCCAGCCTTGAGCTGTTCTTTCTTGTTTTGAATCATCAGTGGTGTGAACTTCTTTGTGTGAAATTTCTTCTATTTCAATACCGTTTGCACAAAGTGTGTTTTTTATGTTTTCATAAACTTGCTCTTTATTCATAAAATGAGCCTCCTTCATTAAAGTTGATTATTTTTTAATAAAAAAAACTCCGTATAAAACGGAGTCTTTATATTGTAATAAACAATAATTATTTTTTTTCTACAAAAAGTTTCATTAAACCTAATGCTAACAGACCGATTCCTGTTGCTAAGATTGCAACGGCAAGCATGCTTGGTTTTACTCCAAAATTAGATGCGAATTTAGCACCTTTTGAAGTAAGCATTGTAAAACCTGCATAAGTATCAACTGCACCGACAGCAGATAAAATAATTCCATAGATTTTATTTAGTTTCATTTTTTCCTCCGGACAAAAAAATAGCGGGTGATCAGAATCGAACTGACGTAACAAGCTTGGAAGGCTTGTGTTCTACCATTGAACTACACCCGCAAATATGTGCTTCTTATATCAGAAGAAATCTGATATGTCAACTGTTTTATTTAAAAAAAAGTTATTTTCCCAGATAAATCTTTCCGATTTCATGACGCGGAACATTATAAAAGACTGTATCTTTTCTTAATCCTCGCATTTGGTTTATGGTATCGTAAAGTTGATTTGCTATAAGCTCGGCAGCAACTCGCTTTGGTGTAGAGATTTTTGCTTCTTTTAAGCCGTCAAGATTGTTGTATACACGTGAAGTTGCTTTATTTTGAATGATAAAATTGATTGAATTGTCGATTAGATATTGAATCCCTTCATTCATGTCGGTCAGCTCTGAACCTAAAATGACCGTAACCAAATCTTTTTTAAAGAAATCAGCCATTGATTTTATTACATCGGAAGATGTTTTGTGTGAATATTCAGATGTTAACGAATATTGAAGGTTTTCACTGTCTTGCAGCTGTGCGGTTGTAAAATTAAACTTATTTCCGAGTTCTGTAATATAAACATTTCCGTTTTCGAGTTTTGTAGTGCTTCTTGAAAGCAACCACACATGCACGTTAGAATGTGAATCCAGTTCGGCGGTCAGTTCTGTGAGCTCACACATATTTTTACTGATACATATTACCACAGGCGGAAAATCTTGAGATAATTCCGGAATAATTTTTTGAAGTGCTTCGATACATCCCATTCCGCCTACTATAAGAATAGCTTTTCCGTGTTTTCCGGGGACGAGTAAACGGGAATTGGAGTGGTGAATTGTATCTGGCAAATCAAAACGATTCACTTTGATTTGATACATCTCATCTATTGTTTCTTCCAGTTTATTCAGCCATATTTCGCTTTGAAAATTTTTTATTTCCAATGTTTTCAAAATACCGGCACGGAATGAAGTGTATATAGCTGCCGGATGCGTTAAAATTTCGTGAATTCCGATAATCGGAACATGATATTTTAGAGAGATTTTTGTGATGAATTGGTTAATCTTCCAAAGTTTCTCTTTTTTTTCAGCAAGTTCGACGATAACTACCGGATTTAGTCCGGGATAATTTTTTTGTAATTCTGTATAGCATTGCTTGAATGCCAACATATTGTGTCGTAAATTGATTACTTTAAATTTTTTAGATGTTTCAATAATCTTTTTTAAATTATTGCTACAAATAGAAATTACAGGTCTCAATTGTTGCTCATTCATTTTATTATGCTCCGTTTTATTTAAGCG
>JAXJQT010000451.1:0-3650 GCA_036311025.1 Spirochaetota bacterium | reverse complement strand
TCCTCGTGTCACTGGTTCGATTCCGGTTGGAGGCACAAAAAAGCTACTTCTTATGAAGTAGCTTTTTTTTATTCCCTCTAGCCTATCCAACAAAATCACTGATAATACTAATCTCCCATACCGAGAATAAATAATCCATAAACACAAACTTTCTCATCTTTCCTCCGTTATCTTATTTTACACAGCAAGAATTAAGTTCAATCTAAACCCATTGCCATATAAACATCAATCATTGTTCAAAATCAAGTTTTTATTGACAAAAAAAAAAAAAAACATTACAGAAAAATAATATTTAAATAAGGAGGTCATTTTATGACTAAAAGATTTTTAAGTGCTTTGGCAATATTGAGTATTGCCGCAATGATGATGTTGAGTAGTTGTACTGCTGCCGGTGTAGAATGTGGTTTGATTGGGACATGGGAAAATGAAGGTGGAGGTGTTAAAACAACAGTTGAAATTACTAACGATGACAAAGTTATTATTACTGGCAAAGGTTTAATAAATTCAAGAAATGAATTTTCCATCAAATCCGTTGAAGCGAAAGAAATAATTTGTACATACGATGGTGGGGAATATAAGATTAAATATAGTGACTTAGGCTGCGACACCGTTAAATTTAACGGTGATACTTTCAAAAAAGTTTATTAAGGAGAAAGCAATGATTAAAAAACTTATAGCAATTATTTCCATTTTATCACTTTCTGCTGTTGCAATGTTTGCAAATGATATTTCTACAGAAGTTCAGACTGAACAAAAAATAGAACAACAAGCGACACCGGATTTCAGTTCTAACTCTGCAGAGTTTTCTTTAGCAGAAAAAGATTTTGCAAGTAAATACAAAATAAACCCGAGAAATACAGCCGATGTTTGGTACAAATATAAAAAACTTATAAAAACCGGTATCGGAATGGCTGTCGGTGGGGGAATTATGTACACTGTAGGATTTCCGGCTGTTATGGGACTTGGAATAGGAATGATGTTCGTTGCTCCAATCGCTGGTATTATTATTTACGTATTAAGCGGTTTAGTCGCACTTGCCGGAGTTGTAGTACAGTCACTCTGTTCTATTCCTTTTGTACAATCAGGTATGTTAAGAACGAGATACAGAAAACTTTATAATGTAAAACTAAAAGATGCAGCTACTGAAGCAAGAGTTTTAAGCATGCACGATTCGGAAAATAAAGAATTCGGAATGGCTATGGCTTTCGCCATAAAGTAACCTATTAATTTTTAACATCATCATTAATCAGACTGTAATGTTTTTTAACATTGCAGTCTTTTTTTATTACAAGAGATATATTTTTTCGATTTTACAAAGTGACAGACCTTAATTCCAATATTGAATATTAACCTATCACCTACAAATAAAAAAAACAGACCGATATACTTATACAGAATAAAGGTCTGTCACTTGTCTGCAATTTTAAAGTTGGCAACATAAAAAAAAGAGCGAATCTTGTCCGCTCTGAAAAAAATACTAAATTATTCTTCGCTGATTTTCTTTATCATAAAATCAAACGCTTCTTTATTGAAAGCATTGCGTGGCAAATAAATAGGCAATAACGCATTTAAATATAAATAGACAAAATCCTTAGTGATTTCACATTTATAAATATCACTCCAATTTGAATTCACGTCCTCACCAAACATTTTACCGGATACGCCATTATCATTTAATAACCAAGTTTCTTCATTTATATGATACTCATCAAATTGCTTATTTGCCGTTACAAAAAATGAAATAACTATCGCCAAAATATAAACTATCGTAACGCCGACCAACATTATTACATTACCGATATTTTTATAACGAAAGAAATGAAAAACAGCGATAAATACCAACAGCAACACAGGAATCAAATATCGCAATATTCTCCCGTTAAACACAAAATCACTGTAAAACATACAGCGAAACCATTCTTTCTTTCTAAAATTAAATCTTAATTGAAATTCATTATTCATTGTCTTCTTCCGTAGATTTTTTTTCTGATGAATTCGGCATTGCATTCACAAAATAAATCACGCCTTCCAGTTCAACTTCAAGATTGACATTAGAAATAATAAAATCTTCCGGTACACGCAAATACAACGGAGAAAAATTCAAAACACCTTTTACGCCGGCACTCACCAAAGTGTCCACTACATGTTGTGCCGCCTGATCCGGAACTGCAAGTATGGCGGTACGAATTTTCTCTTTTACTATAAAATCAAACAATTCTTCCATAGGAAAAATCGGAATCTGAGCATTAGGATTAATTTTTGCCGGATTATTGTCAAATGCAGCTACAACCTTAATAAATTCTTTTTCAAATCCGTTATAACGCATCAATGCAGTTCCTATATTACCGCAACCGACAATTATTACCTTTTCAACTTCTTCTTTTCCGAGAATTTTATTGATTTTATGAATCAAATCATCAATCAAATAACCGCCTTTTTTATGACCGGACAAATCAAATATCGAAAAATCTTTACGAACCTGCGACGGAGTAACTCCGATTGCATCTGCAAGATTATCAGAAAACACTTTTTTAAATCCCATAGAATGCAATCGTGTCAATGCTTTCTTATATTTTGATAAGCGTAAGATACTCTTTTTATTTGTAATCATTATTTCTTCTCTTCCCTTTTGAATTTTATTTTCAGTATCAATAAAACCTATTTTTTTAAATAAAAGCACAAAATCACTTTTATTTAAAAAAATTATTACCAATATAACCTATCTTGTTCATTCAGTCAATCGTTCATGTGAAGATGTTCACATAAAATATAAAAATATCACATTATCTTTTTTTTTGTGATTCTCTTATTCTTTTAAGGGGAATTGATTGTAAAAATACGTCTTTTTTGTTAATATCCGGTCGATTTTCCAAAAATAAAAAAAATATGCAGGAGATAAAAATGAATTATGCTGGATTGGAAGCATCAGCAAAAACTATTCGATGTTTAGCCATTGATGCAATAGAAAAGGCTAAATCTGGACATCCGGGTCTACCTTTAGGATGTGCAGATATAGGAGCTTACCTTTGGGGTGAAGTAATGCGTCACGACCCGGAAGACTTGAGCTGGTTAAACCGAGATCGTTTTGTTCTTTCAGCAGGACATGGTTCTATGTTGCTATATTCTTTAATGCACCTTGCCGGATACGGTGTAACTTTGGATGACATCAAATCATTCAGACAATTAAAATCTAATACTCCGGGACATCCGGAATACGGTTGGACGCCGGGTGTAGAGACATCTACCGGACCATTGGGACAAGGTCTCGGAAATGCCGTAGGTATGGCATTGGCTGGTAAACGTCATTCTGCAAAATATAATAAAGAAGGTTTTCCAGTTATGACAAGCAGAATTTTCTGTTTAGTCGGTGACGGAGACTTGATGGAAGGATTAAGTTATGAAGTTTGTTCTCTTGCAGGACATTTAAAATTAAACAATTTGATTCTTATCTATGACAGTAATAAAATTTCTATCGAAGGAAGTACTGATATTTGTTTTACTGAAAACATTCGCGGTCGTTTTGAATCTCAAAACTGGGCTGTAATCGAAAGTGAAGCTCACGACTTCGATTCTTTAAAAAATGCATTCGACCAAGCTGAAACTGTTCGCTTAGGAGAAAACAAACCTGTTATCATTGTAATGAATACTAC
>JAXJQT010000450.1:0-1021 GCA_036311025.1 Spirochaetota bacterium | reverse complement strand
GGTCATATCCAAGTTCTACAAGCTTATCAAGAACGTTTTCATCATAAGCAAGTTCGATATTTCGCTGTTTCATTCTGATGGCAAGCTGTCGCAATTGAATTTCAATGATTTCTTTGACATTTTCACGAGAAAGCTTGTGGAAAATAATCATCTCATCGACACGATTTAAAAATTCCGGTCTGAAGAAATTTCCCATAGCCTGAAAAACTTGCTCTTTCAAATTATCATAATCATTTGAATCCTGAATAAGTTTTGCTCCGATATTACTTGTCATAATGATGATACAGTTTTTAAAATTTATTACTCGTCCCTGACTGTCTGTAAGATGTCCGTCGTCAAGAAGTTGCAACAACAAATTAAAAACATCCGGATGAGCCTTTTCAATCTCATCAAACAAAATCACACTGTACGGACGACGACGTACCGCTTCTGTAAGCTGACCGCCTTCTTCATAGCCCACATATCCCGGAGGTGCTCCTATCAGACGTGCAACTGCGTGTTTTTCCATATATTCAGACATATCAATTCTTGTCATCGATTTTACATCATCAAACAATAACTTTGCCAATGACTTAGCCAATTCCGTTTTTCCCACACCTGTAGGACCGGCAAAAATAAACGAACCAATCGGACGATTTAAATCTGAAATTCCGGCTTTATTGCGACGAATGGCATTGCTTACGGCACTGATAGCTTCATCTTGACCGATTACGGATTCGTGCAATACATTTTCTAAATCCAACAGCTTCTCTTTTTCGCTTTGAAGCATTTTCTTAATAGGAATACCGGTCCAATTAGAAATTATAGCCGCAATATCATCTTCAGTCACTTCCTCACGAATTAAAGTGGTCGTCTCGTGAATTTCGGACAACTTTTCAGATAACTCTTTTATTTTCTGTTCACATGAAATTTTTGTTTCATATTTAATCTTACTTGCTGCTTCAAGATTTCCCATTCTTGTAAATTCATTTTCTTGTGCAGAAAGCTCTTCTAAACGTTTTTTCTCGGCACCGATTTCCTC
>JAXJQT010000449.1:0-1758 GCA_036311025.1 Spirochaetota bacterium | reverse complement strand
GATGTTATGCAATCCGGTGCAATGGCCGGAGCGTTTTTTGAAACTTACGTCATTTCTGAAATCATAAAATCCTTTTCAAATAACGGCGAAGAGCCACCTATATATTTTTATCGCGACAAAGATAAATATGAAATCGATTTATTGATAGAACAAAATAATATTTTATATCCGATTGAAATCAAAAAAACAGCCTCGCCGTCATCTGATGACGCAAAAAACTTTTTTATCACAAATCGAATAAAAAATATCAAAATTGCACAGGGAATTATAATTTGTAATTGTTCGCAAGTTTTGAATGTAAAAAACAAAGATTCATCAGTTTTGGCAATTCCTGTCGAATACGTATAATCTATGTACCGAGAACTACTGTTCATGGGATAATATTTAACGAGACTTTGGATTATCCCATAGAAATTAAATAGGGAAGCCATAATCAGAACATTCCATAAACATTTACTTTCCGACTATTTTGGAGTGACACTCCATTTTGGTCGAAAAAACTAAAAATGTCAATATCGGAGATCTCCACATAAAAAAAGCGGTTAGGGAATTACCGTCAACCGCTTTCTTAGTATTTGCAATTTGTTTATTAATGTGCCTAAAAAAGCAAACTTATCTTGCTTTTGTCGCAACTTCTTCCGTAATCTTAGAAATAAACGCATCTAATGTCATCTGTCCTAAATCTCCGTCCTTTCTGGAACGTACGGCAACGACATTTTGTTCTACTTCTTTATCACCCATTATCAACATATACGGAACTTTTTCCATTTGTGCTTCACGGATTTTCAAACCGATTTTTTCACTTCTGTCATCTGTTTCTACACGTAGTCCGTACGCCTGCAATTTAGCTTGTACTTCTTTTGCCTGTTCTACGGTTCTGTCTGTCAACGGCAACATTCTGACTTGTACCGGTGCAAGCCATGTAGGGAACGCACCTGCATATTTTTCGATTAACAATGCAAGAGTTCTTTCATAACATCCTAAAGACGTTCTGTGAATAATATACGGAGTTTTCTTTTGACCGTCAGTATCTACATATTCCATACCGAATTTTGCAGCAAGCAACATATCGATTTGAATTGTAATAAGCGTATCTTCCTTTCCGTGAACATTCTTAATCTGAATATCAAGTTTCGGTCCGTAGAATGCAGCTTCATCGATTCCGATGGTATATTCAATTCCCAAGTTATCAAGGATTTTTCCCATTTGTGACTGTGCAGCTTCCCATTGTTCGGCAGTTCCTTCGTATTTGTCAGTACGTTTAGGATCCCACTGACTGAATCTGTAAGTTACATCTTCTTCCAACCCGATAGTTTCCAAAACATATTTTGCAAGTTCAAGACAGCCTTTAAATTCTTCTTCCAACTGTTCAGGACGTAAAATCAAGTGCCCTTCGGAAATAGTAAACTGTCTTACTCTTATCAAACCGTGCATTTCTCCGGACTCTTCATTTCTGAACAATGTTGAAGTTTCTCCCAAACGCATAGGTAAATCTCTGTAAGAACGCATTCTGTTTAAGAAAACTTGATATTGGAACGGACAAGTCATAGGACGCAATGCAAAACATTCTTTTGTTTCATCATCAGCGTCACCGAGAATAAACATTCCGTCACGGTAATGGTCCCAATGACCTGAAATCTTATAAAGCTCTCTTTTTGCCATATAAGGTGTTTTTGTTAACAGATAGCCACGCTTTTCTTCCTCATCTTCTACCCAGCGTTGCAATGTCTGAACAATCTTTGCTCCTTTAGGCAACAG
>JAXJQT010000448.1:0-1554 GCA_036311025.1 Spirochaetota bacterium | reverse complement strand
TAGCATTACCGTATGAGATTGAGAGAAATTTTTAGTAAGAATATAAAGTTTTACAGAACTAAAAATAAATTAAGCCAGCAAGAGTTGGCAGAAAAGTGTGAAACGGCGACAAATTATATAAGCGAGATTGAAACGGGAAGAAAATTTCCGTCCATAGAAATGATTGAAAAGTTGTCCGCTGTTTTAAATGTTCCTGCGTGGTCTTTTTTATACGCAAGCACTCAAGAGGATAAAGAAAAGAGTCCGGTTATTGCACCTTGTGACACGTTAGCTGATGAGAAAAAAGAAAAAATGCTTTCTGAAATCTTTTCGGAAATACAAAAGATAATCGCCAGATATTAAAAAAAGAGACAAGCTTGAAGCACATACATCAAACTTGTCTCATTCTTCTAATATTTATTGTATATATCGCCTCTGTTGCCTACATCGATAACATATACAGTCAACTCTCCGTTATCAACGGAATATATTATCCGATAACTGCCGACACGCAATCGCAATAGATTATCATGTCCTTTTAGTTTTTTTATGTCTTCTCCGTATGGCAATTTTTGTATAGCTTTGATGATTCGAAGCTTTTCGTTTTGCGGAAGTTTATCGATAAACTTTTTAGCCAGTTTTTTAATTATAATTTTATACATTTTCAAGTTTCCACTCTATTAAACAATCTTCCAACGGAATATCTTCTTTATCTTCATCAGGGGCATTTTCATAATTTTCAAGCATTTTCTGGCAAAAAATATCATCAGCTTCCTCATCCGCAGCCAATCCCTGAATGTAAGCTAAAGCATAACCTATTTTGTAATCCGGAATAATCTTTAATAATTCTACAATCTTATCTCTATTACTCATAACGCCACCTCACTTTCTTAATATATCATATTTGATAAAAAAAGGAGACAAGCTAAAACGCCGGTCTCCTCTTTGTCTTCACAACTATTTTAAATAATCTTCGCCTGTTCCGTAATTGTCTACGATAAAGTCGATGTCTTTGTCGCCTCGTCCTGACAAGCAAACCAAGATAGATTTTTCCGGTCTTTCTTGAGCGGCTTTCATTGCATAAGCTACGGCGTGAGCACTTTCCAATGCCGGGATAATTCCTTCCAATCGGCAAAGTGTGTAGAACGCTTCAAGACATTCTTGGTCACTGGCAACCGTGTACTGAATACGACCGGTATCTTTTAACATACAGTGTTCCGGACCGCTTCCCGGATAGTCAAGTCCGCTGGAGATTGAATAAACCGGTGCCGGTTCGCCTTTTTCGTTTTGTAACAAATAAGTTTTGAATCCGTGCAAGATTCCCGGTGTTCCGTAAGAAAGACTTGCTGCATGGTCACCCATTTTGAGCGAACGGCCGGACGGTTCTACACCTGTAAGTCGCACGCCGTCATCATCTAAAAATCCGCTGAACATTCCCATTGCATTCGAACCGCCGCCGACACAAGCCGTTACTTCATCAGGAAGTTCTCCTGTCATTTCTAAAAATTGTTCACGAGCTTCTACACCGATTACATGCTGGAAGTCACGTACCATCATCGGAAACGGATGAGGTCC
>JAXJQT010000447.1:0-1579 GCA_036311025.1 Spirochaetota bacterium | reverse complement strand
ATCTTTGCTCCTTTAGGCAACAGAATAGGCAAACCTTGACCTATACTTTCTACAGTCGTAAAAAGTTCAAGTTCTCGTCCGAGTTTGTTATGGTCACGCTTTTTAGCTTCTTCCAATTTTGTAATGTATTCTTCCAAATCTGCTTTCTTTTCAAATGCAGTTCCGTAAATACGTTGCAACATTTTATTTTTTTCGTTACCACGCCAATAAGCACCGGCTGCACTCATAAGCTTTATGTTTTTTACACGACCTGTAGATTCTACATGAGAACCTGCACATAAATCGGTAAAGTCACCTTGTTTATAAAAACTGATTGTTGCATCTTCAGGCAAATCTTTAATCAATTCTACTTTGTACGGCTCACCACGTTCTTCCATCATGCGAATAGCTTCTTCACGAGGTAATTCAAAACGCTCTAAAGGCAAATCTTCCTGTGCGATTTTTTCTATTTCTTTTTCAATCACTTTTAAGTCTTCCGGAGTAAACGCCTTTTCTACATCAAAATCATAATAAAAACCGTTATCTATTGCCGGACCGATAGCAAGTTTTGCATTAGGAAATAATCTTTTTACTGCCTGTGCCAACATATGAGATGCGGTATGACGATATGTCCAACGTCCTCCTTCATCTGCGAACGTGAGGAGTTTTACCGTGTGATCTCCGTGCAATTGCGTGAACGCATCTGAGCGAACACCATCAATTTCAGCAGCGTACGTAGCTTTGCGTAAACGTGGACTGATTGACTGTGCAATGTCTAAAGCTGTGATTCCGTCGTCATATTCTTTGACTGAACCATCCGGTAAAGTAATTTTCATTTTTAAACTCCTTAGTATCGTAAATAATGCTGTTAATTACTCCAATCAATACAAATTGTCAATGAATCACTTCAAACTTATTAAAAAATATTAAAATCTGTTTTTTATAAATCTATCAATAGAGTATACTCCGAACGTTTTTTGTTCAAACTTATTAAACAAAGGAGAAAAATAATGAAAAACGAAACAAAATGTATTCATGCAGGATATCAACCGAAAAACGGTGAATCAAGAATGATTCCGATTATCCAAAGTACGACTTTTAAATACGATACCAGTGAAGATATGGGAAAACTTTTTGACCTGGAAGCTTCCGGTTATTTTTATACACGTTTGCAAAATCCGACAAACGATTATGTAGCCGCAAAAATTGCAAGCCTTGAAGGCGGTACTGCCGCAATGCTTACATCTTCGGGACAGGCTGCAAATTTCTTTGCAGTGTTCAATATTGCGTCTTGCGGTGACCACGTCGTAGCGTCTTCAAGCATTTACGGCGGAACATTCAATCTGTTCAATGTGACAATGCGTAAAATGGGAATAGAGTTTACATTCATAAGCCCGGATGCAACCGATGAAGAAATAAAAGCTGCTTTTAAACCTAATACAAAATGTCTGTTCGGTGAAACTATCGCAAATCCGGCTCTTACGGTTTTGGATATTGAACGCTGGGCAAAAGTAGCTCATGAAAACGGCGTTCCGTTGATTATCGACAATACATTTGCGACACCTATAAACTGTCGTCCGTTTGAATGGGGAGCCGATAT
>JAXJQT010000446.1:0-4792 GCA_036311025.1 Spirochaetota bacterium | reverse complement strand
GTATAAGATTCATATAATTGTATGTTTCTTCCGTCATTATCTATATAATATATACCCTCTCCGTTATATACAAATCTATTGGAATCGGTGCAAGCAAATAATTGATTCATCACACAAAGCGGTATGTAAGCATCGTCGGTACCACCGTAAATTTTCATGCCGTAAGCATGTAAATCGAAGGTTCTTGCTTTTTGACGGGTAAAACATTCTATGATATTGATGAACTTGTCTAAAAAACTTTTTGCCGATTCAAACCTTTCGCTGGTTTTAGTGATGTAACCTATCCACTCCGGACAATAAATAGTATCAGCTTTTACATCTACAACCATAGAAAAGTTTTTGTTCTCATATAGGTTTTGGTATTTGTATTTTCCGTCTGCATAGGAGGAACTTTCGAGTTTGAAATCCCCAAAAAGTTTAAGAAAATAACTAACAGAAACATACGGAATGTAGCGATTATTGTCGTAAAAACGAACATACACTGTCTCATTTACTAAGTCTGAATTTGCATAGAAGGGTAATCCTTCCGTAATAAAATTGACAGATTCCTCTTCTGCATCTTTATGGAGAAAGACATTAGTCACGCTCCCTTCATAAGTACCTGAAATAAGTGAATATATAGCAATGAATACTATTAATTTCGATATAGAAAGAAAGTGTTTTTTGTTAATTCTTTTACTCATCTTGTATTACTCCAGAATATTTATTTCTTTATCAAAATTAAAACGTCAGATTTGTTGAGTGTTATTTTACCGCCGGAAATAACACCTAAAGATTTTGTTCCCGCAGCTTTATTGTTTACAACAATGTCATATTCGCCGGCAGGAATTTCGTAAGTTACATTAGCTTTAGGATCGGCATTAACAAAACCGAATATTTTATCTTCGATATTTACACCGAGAGATTTTTTGTTTGCACTTTCAAGAATTTTTATATTTTCTTTTTTTGCACTGCCGAGTTGAGAATAATTTTTTCTTAACTCGATTAAGCCTTGATAGAAGTCAAAAAGTTCTTGATTTAGTGAAATATAATCATAGTTAATGTAATTTGTCTCATTATCGGCAAAATATGAGTTTGGTGACGGTGTCATAAAAATAACGTTATCTGAAGCTTTTCCAGGTTCACCTTTAGTGGTAAGTTCAGGAATACCTTGAGATGTCAAATCAGGAACAATCTTTCCTCTTGCCCATTCTTGTCCGATATGCATCATCAACGGACCTTGACATAAAAATAGGGAAACAGCTCCGATTTTATGAGCAGCCGATAATTTTGGTGAAAGTTTTAAGTATTTCTCAATATTTTTAATTCTGTTAATACTTCCGTTTTTATTTTTTATGCAATAAGCACCGGAAAGAATTCTCATCATATCGCCTAATGTCGCATCATCATGAGATTCTATATAATTTACCGGAGTTGCAGAATCCGGAGTCGCAGTTCCTTTCCAGTAAGCGGATAATTTAGAAGCTGTGTCTGAATTACCGAGCATAAAAGCACTTCCTGCGACTGTAGGACGGTTGTCGCCGCCTCGAATTGCCGCACGAATATCATCACACCAATATGACCATCCGCAATCTTGGAAATCTTTTCTGATTACGGCACCTTCGCCGCCCCATGGTTCGGCAATCAAGAAAACTTCCGGATTAACTTCGCGAGTTTCTTTTGCAATAGCTTCTACGGTAGCACGGTCAAATGCTGTAGCCAAGTCGAAACGGAATCCGTCAATTTTGTATTCATTCATCCAATATTTTAATGAATCAATTACCAAACGACGAACCATTTTGCGGCGACTTTCCAATTCATTTCCGCAACCGGTTTTTTCGGTTTGTTTGAAGTAAAATTCATAATCGATAAAACGCAACGGATTGATATCATTTTGTGAAACATGGTTATAAACAACATCCATTAAAACAGTAAAACCTTTTTGGTGCAAAGCTTTTACCATGTCACGCATTTCTTTTACGGCAACACCGTTAAGTCCGTTCCATTCTCCGTCTTTATTTGTTGCATCGGAAGCATAAGAACTTTCAGGTGAGAAATAATTGGTAGTCATGTATCCCCAATAGTTTCTGCGGTAAACATTCCAAGTGTTTTCTACGCCGTATTCTTTTTTACCGAATTCCGGAACTTCAATTTCACTTATTTCTTGTAACGGCAAGAATTCTACAGTATTAACTCCGAGTTTTTCTAAATAATTTATTCCGCCGACTTCCGCATCTATCATTCCGAGGTAAGTTCCCGGATTAGCTGATTTTGCAGTAGCATGAGTTGTCAAATCTTTCAAGTGAGTTTCCATGATTATAGCAGAACTGATGTTACGTTTTGTCCAGTCTGTACCTTCCCAATCGTAGTTTGATGTATCGTAAATCAAACTTCTTGTACGCATAGGGAATTCGTTGCATGATACGATGGCTTTTGAATATGGATCGGCAAAAACACTGTCCATAGGCACTGTAGGTGTGATTTGTTTTGGTTCATAACTTCTTTCGGTAATTCTGTAACCGTAGTATTTTCCCCACATTTCACCGGCTTGTGAGTATTCGAATACTTGGTTGCCGTCATTTTTCATTGGATGGATTTCAGCTTGTTCTAAGCTGTCACCCGGATGATTAAAGAAAACAACGTCTACTTTTACACCGCGAGGAACAAAAAGTCTGAAAGTTGATGTTCCGTTTTTATAACTGTATCCGAGTTCTTTGTCTGTATACATGTCATTGAAACGAAGTTGCATTAAATATGAAGTATCAATTTTTGCAGAACCTGTACCGCCGGCACTGTCAAAAGAGATTGTGTATTCTACGCCTTCTTTAAAAGAAGCTGACGTAATTAAATCAAGATTGGGACCTTTACGTTCTGAGCTTAATATGTCTACTTTCGGCGAAATCTCGAATTTAATTTTGGCAAAATCTTTGTCGAGTTTGCTGCATTGCAATCTAATTTTGTTATTGTCAATTAGATTTGCATTTTTGATTTTAAAATCCGGGCTTTGTGCAAAAGCTCCGAAGAGGACTGAAAATAATAATGCAATAAATATTTTCTTTTTCAAAATATACTCCTATGATATTTAGTTTTAGCGTGAGCATAAGAGTATAAGAAAACGATTAAAAAATGTAAAGATATGAAAAAATAGCTTATTTAATCTATGCGGATAGAATTCCAAAATTCTTCGGATTTATCTTCTGTCAAAAGTTCTTTGTAAAAACTGCTTTGAGAAATGATATGAATTGTGTTTTCACAACGCAAATAAACAGACCGTTGATAAATGTTGCTTTTTTTTACTTTGTATGAAAATTCAAAGCTTTTATATTCAATGGATTTTTCGTCAAGCCCTCGAGGTTTCCAGCCTTTTTTGTATGCCGGCTTTACGCTTTGTTTCATAAAAAGTTGGTCTCGTTTTACGAAGTCATCCAATACTAAGCCGTTATTTAAGTCATAATGACGAATTGCTATTACTACAGAACTTTCGTTATAAGCAGCTCCTTTATCCAACAGCAAATTGTCATAACGCATCATATCTGCGTAGTCCGGCGACTCTTGCATATCTTCAGGTACTTGATAACGAAAACCTTGTTTTTTTTGAAATTTTAACGGAGACAGACCGGCTATTTGATTACGCAATACATAAGATGATGCTCCGGTGTAATTATCCGCAATTTCTGTATGAGTGGTTTTACAACCGAAAGTAACAATTAAAATAAAAAGATAAAGAAAAAATTTTAACATAAACAAACCTCTGGTATTGCTTTATTGCCGGATAAAATATTTTTCGGCGAAGTAAAGTATAAAACTGTAGTTTTTTTATAATTTTGCCAAAGTTAAAGATGTTGATGGTTCTTTGTTTCCTTTCCTTTTAAAATAGATTAAAATACTCTGCATTTTTTTGTTTATTTGAGAAAAAATATGAACGGAGAATTGGAATGGCTGTACTTCCTGCAATAAAAATTCAGGAATATTATGAAAAATATCAAACAAAAGAAATATTTTTTAATAAATCGATTCGTCAGGAAACCGGTCTCGATACATCAAAAGTTATGTTAAAGATGTGCGGAACGATGTTTCCCTGTGTGTTGTATTCATGTTCTATGAGTTACGCAAAAATAGTGATGAATCTTGATGAAGAAGCTTTTAATATGATTCAAAATGCGAAGAATGCTCTGACATTGCATTTTTCATTTTTACCGGAATTACAAAAGCGTGATATTCAATTTTTTGTCAGTTGTACAACGAGAGCATTGAAATCATTTAAGATAAATAATGAAAATGATACATCTTACATAATAACTCTCGCATTTTATCAAAAGCCGCCGGATGATTTGATTGAAATCCTCGGAAGAGTTTTGGAATCGATAGAAAACTTTGAAAAGCGTAAGGAATTGCGAATAAAACTTGATAAGAAGATTGCGAACGAAATGGGATTTATATCTCAGAAAGCACTTATCGAGATTGATTCCATAAATCGTCCTTGTATAATTACCGATATTTCGGCATCCGGTTGCGGTGCAATTTTGATGTTGTTGAAGCCGGATTTAATAGTGAATAAGACAATCAGAATAACATATCATTTGCAAGACCCCAAAATGCCGAACTTAGAATTAATCGGAACCGTAAAGCGTTATGAGCAGTTTGAAAGCAAGAAATTGTTGTATCAGATAGGGATTCTTTATGATGCACAATCAATCCCTTATAAATGGAAAAATATTATTAACGGTTATATAGATGAATTGGAACACAAAATTAAGTTTAACAGATAAAAAAAGCTGCTTCTTTTTATAAGAAGCAGCTTTTTGTTTAATAT
>JAXJQT010000445.1:0-5955 GCA_036311025.1 Spirochaetota bacterium | reverse complement strand
TTTTCCGAAGAATTATAATTAACACATCCGGCTGTAATGTACAGAGTTTCACCTTTTACATACATATCAGAAATTTTGAAAGCATCATTTAAAAAAGTTTTTATAAAATCAGGACTGCCAGAACTAAAATTCGCTACTACAACCTCAAAATACTCTCCTATATCTAAAGTTAAAATCGGGGTGTGATAGTAACCATCCATCTCTGTAACAGATTTGGGGAATAACGCACTTTCATTGCTGATTTGAATTGTAGAATCTTCAAATGTTTCGATTTTTATTCCCCTTATTGATATTTCTGCTTTATAAATATTTGCAAATACATTTGAATGACGATCAAAAATTGTTCTGTCATCTATCAAATAATTAGTACCATTTCTGCTTGCTATGTATAAATCTTTACCAAAAACTTCTATTGCTGTAATTGTTGACAGAATAATTGAAAGCCCTGATTGCACAGTAATGCAATAAAATTCTTCATTTTCGCATGAAGTATAACTTGTGCTGGGAACTGCCGGTAATGTATCATGTTTTGTCGTAGGGAGTTTTTTTATAAAACAAGAATCAATATACTTTTCGTTATTACCATTCACCAACAGTAGCAGATAATTTATTTCTGTTTTTTTGAAATATTCTTTTATCGCAGCTTTTTCATTGTCTTCATGACTCGAATTATCAAGATACTCATCTAAATTCAACGTTGCGATTGCAAAATCTTCTATAGGATTAACAGACATAAAATAATAACTTTCCTCTGTATGTTCGTTCGTCAATTTGTAGGTATTAATTTGATTGTTATCTTCGGTAATAGCGGTCTCCGTTATAGTCAATGTCCACATATCGCCGGCTGTATCTACATCGCACGCAACGAATGTTCCGTTTTCCCATGTCGGAGTTACAAACAGTCCGTTTGCACCGATAAGCCCGACAGAATCACCGCCGTCTGCATTTTTGTTCCATACAGGAATCAATGTATTTTTTTGTTTAATGTTATCTCCTACTTGTTTTTGACTTTCTTCGTCGTTGTAGTTCCATGTCCAGTCTATCGTAGTAACGGCACCGGGATAAATGTTTACAATCGGGTCTTGTATTACATTCACAGGGAAATCAGCAATTGAGATTTTATAACTGCCGGGTAATATGTCACTTTCCAGTCCCGAAAGTACGCCGTCTTTATAGCTTAACGTAACGTCCTTGTTTTCATCAGACTTTGTAAGTCCTGACATTTCTAAGGTAAAATTAGAATTTTCTTGTATGCCCAACGTTGCCAGACCGTTTATGTTTACGCTCAATGTTCCGTTTTTGTCGGATTTATCTGTATTAAAATCGTCCGAAACCGTCACATTGCAAATGTTGACTTTATTCGCTTCTACTTGAACCTTTTCTTTAGCACCGGACAAAATTTTATTTTCATCCTCATCCAGTCCATGCACTTCTACAGTATAAGTCGCCGTCGCAACGATATTAATGAATGTCACGGATGTCGTTTTACTGTCTACGGTTTTAGAATATTCCAAGTTGTTTTCTTCTTCATTTGTAACTTTTATTTCCCATTTAGTCACCGCCGGGCGGACAGTTCGAGAAGTCTCCGTCACGATGTTTATACTCATTTTTGTATCCGAAGCGTTTGTTTTCCCCGAAATACTTCCATTCATGACCGTTTCTTGCGAACAACCGACCGCCAATAATAAAAACAAAAACACAAGGTTCACAGATTTTTTTTTCATAATTTCCATCCTTTTTATCACTCAAAAAGAGAAAAAAACACCGGTCATTGAACAATGTCTAAATGACCGGAAATATTCTTTATTCAACTCCGCCACTATTCACCAAATAATCATAATCAAAAGATATAGAATCATCTACTTTGGTAATTGAATTAAACGAAAGCTCATTTTCGGTAATATTGTAAGTAAAAATACGATTACGCTTTTCACAATCGGTTAGTGGAGTATTCGGATCTTTGTACACACCGTAAAAACCGCTGTCGACTATAAGCAAACCCTCACCTGCCGGTATAATGTAACGCGGTCCGGCGAAATACTGAGAATCCTCGGTCTCTGCCTGCATTATATTGTCTTTTAAAGAAACAACATCATTTGTAATTTCTTTTTTAAGAAACGCATTTAGGCTAATATAACCATCAATTATTTCATTGGTAGCATTTTCTGGTATTACGCAATCAATACCGTATTTACCTGAAAGAATTGGAGCTTCTCCTGTAATATCATATACAAACAAACCTCCGAAGCTGTGATAAAATCCATAATACTGATTATTATTCCACGAATTACCATTATAATTAACACAACTGGCTGTAACGTACAGCTTGGTTTTGTCCTCATTTATATACATATCCGAAATCGCAAATGCAGGGTTATAAAAGTCACTATTCTGGATAGTTTCATTAGTAAAATCACTTATACCTAATGATAAAATGGGGTCAGGTTGATTATCCTCTCCATAGCGAGCAAAATCTCCACTTTCATTTATTATTATACCGGTGTAAATATTTGCCGTTGTACAGTTGCCATTTTCTGTAATTGCCATATACAAGTTGTTACCTTTTGCATAAATTGCAGTTATACATGCATTCCCATCATAGTAGTAAGGAATTCCATCATCAAGATTCAGTTTGTCTTTATTTTCAATTTTAAACCTTTTTATATTATACCCATCACTCTCGGTGATATAAAACAAATATTTTTGCTTGTTTTGCTCATTTTGCTCTCCTACTGTAGCAACGGCAAAGTCTTGTGAAAGACGGCTACTACAAGTAAATTGATACTTTTTCGTTTCTGAGGCAGAAACATTTTTTAAAACATAACAATAATATTCCTGATCCTGTGCAAAATTATTGTCGTCAAAAAATACGTTCGTATCTGATGTACCGCTTAATACCCACAAGTCATCGGATTCATCATAAGTACAATTTATAAACTCTAATTTACTTGCCGGAATATTTGCTGAATAAGGCTCTCCTCCCGTAGAAGCTTGTACTGTAAAATCATAAGACTTTTCATCCCAAGTCGGCTCTGCAAACAGTGCGTTCGCCGATAGGGAACCGTTTTTTGCCGGAACAGAAGATTCTGCCCGCCTATTATCAACAGGTTTATTCCATACGGGAACAAGCGTATTTTTTAACATGTTATTTTGTGTTATTTCTTCTTTGCTATAGTTCCATGTCCAGTTAATGTACGTAGTTGTACCCGGATAAATGTTTACTATCGGGTCTTGTATTAGGTTTATCGGCAATACATCTATCGCAGCACTATCACCCACTTCACCGGTAGGTAATGCTTCTGCATCAGCAAAAGAAATACTTTCTATCTTGTAACTGCCGGACAATATATTGTCTCCTACTCCCGAAAGTACGCCGTCTTTATAGCTTAACGTAACAGTTTGGGGATTATTAAGATTTGTAAGTCCTGACATTTTTAAGGTAAAATTAGAATTTTCCTTAACTAATTCATCCAAACCTAAAGCTGTCAAACCGCTTATGTTTACGCTCAATGTTCCGTTCGGATTTTCTGATGATTGCGTTTCAAAGTTATCATTGACTGTTACGACACACATTTTTGTCTCGTTGGCTGTTATTTTGACAACTTCTTCACCAAACAAAATTTTGCAATCTTTATCGCCTTCAACTGTATATCCAAATACTTCTATTTTATATTCTGTAGTAGTTACATTAGTAAAAGTAGTGACAGTATTGTCTTTTCCGTGCAACACTCTGGTAGTAAGTTGCTCATTTGATTCAAAAAGCTTTATTTTCCATTTAGTCACTTCCGGGCGAATGGTTCGAGAATTCTCTGTCTTGATTTGTACTTTCAGCGTGGGACCTGAATTATTTAATTTTTCATCGATATTTGCATTTATGACTGTCTCTTGTGTACAGCCGACTGATATTATCAATGACAAAAGTATTGCAAAAAAATTATTCTTCATACTGTCCTCCTGTTATTCTGGATTTTTCGGAGATGTAACATCGTAATAAAACTTCAAGAATCCTGATTTATAACCAGTATTTTCTTCATTAGTAATTATCACACTGAGTATATTTTCACCCGGTTGCAACTTATCTACGATTTCTTTCTTACTCAAAGGCAATGTTATTAATAAACCGTTGGCATCTAAATCCTCGTTATTCAATCGCCATTCATTTACGGTATAACCGGTCGGTAAAGTAGCAGTAGCAATCAATGTCGGTACATTGTCTGTTCCGCTCGGTTTATCAAATTTCGATATTCCTTCCTCATTTGTATCTAGGTTATTATAATTACCGTTCTCATCATTGATATACAATGATACTGTCGGGTCTTTTATTTCTGTCACACCGATAGTAAGGTCGCCCTGCTTTTCACTCGGGTGAATAACATTGACATCTTGTTCGAATGTAAGTTCATCGCAAGTGATTTTAACAGTGTACAATCCTGCATTTGTCGGGAAAGTCAAACCGCCAATCTCTTCTCCGTTTTTGATTATTTTCACGTCAAAGTCAGTTTTCTTAAGCCATATAGTTTCTACGGTTTCTTCCCCGGTCGCACCTTTTTTGTACATTACGGCATCACCGGACAATACCGTTTCTTCCATTACGGTAAATGCATTTTTGTCCAATGTTTCACCGATGATATAGTCCGGTTCAAAACCTATTACCATCAAGCTTTTCGGTGTCATTTTGGCTGTTTTTATTATTGTCAATGTAGTGTTTAATGTCGCACTTTCACTCACAGAGATATTTTTGTTGGTTAAATCAAAGTTATTAGTGATAATTCTTGATGTAGCCAATGATTCGATTTTATCAGCTGTTACATCTCCGCCGAGGTTGATTTGTGAATTTTCGCTTTTAAATTGGATTTTCGTAATATTCAAGTTTCCGCCGGCATTGTTTTCACTTCCTCCGCCGACATTTGCGAGTGTGGAAATTCCTTCTATTATAAAGTTTTCGATTAAACCTTTGTAAGACGGCTGACTCTGGATGATACCGTCTTTTTGCATTGTCAGATTGGTTATTTCTACACCGTCACCGAGCAAGGTTCTTACGCCGGTATAGTTCATAGTCAAATTCACAACCGAACTTGTTCCCAATATATACACGGAATTGCTTCCGCCCCCCAAAAGGAGCAAATCAGACAATTCTGAATCTCTTATAGTCAAACTACCGCTTCCGAGTTTTTCGGAAGTCGTCAATTTCAAATCTTTCAATCCTGCAAGCTCTACTTTGTCCGCCTCGATTGTCAATCTGGCATTTTTTAATGAGCCGTTCTTGATAGTCAACTTCTTATTTACAGTCGCTGTATAGTTTGTGATGTTATCGTATTTGCTCAAGTCGATTTCTTCGCCGTCATTCGCATTGTCGATAACGTTTTGAAGAGTCATTCTTTCTACAATTACTTCTTTAATTACTTCCTTTTCTACTTCTACAGGAACTTCTACTTCTTTGATTACTTCCTTTTCTACAATCTTCTCTTTTTCCGTAGGCACACAAGCTGCCGCAGTTATAATTACAAATATCACTGATAATAAAGTCTTACGATTCATGTCTTTCCTCCTAAAGCTATAAAATCAAAACTTATTTTCTTAATAAAAAACTATTCAGTATAATCAAAAGAAAATTTAATGTAAATACATTTGTTTTTTTTAACCAATTTGTATTCCAAAACAGAATCAGGATCTGTCGTCTTTATTTCACCCATTCACTACATTTGACTTTTCAAACCATTTTCTGTAAAGTGCGTTTCTTAATTATATAAGGAAATAAAATGAAAAAAATTATCATTACCGGAGGCGGTTCGGGCGGCCATGCCATGCCGGCTGTAGCAATCGCCGAGCTTTTGCGGGATTATCAAAAAAAATCAAATGAAAAAATAAAAATTTTATATGTCGGCTCAAAAAACGGCATCGAGAAAAAAATCGCGGCACGAAATCATTGTACCTTTGTTTCTATCAGTACGGGTA